>NZ_JADGMM010000006.1:0-241788 GCF_020662275.1 Clostridioides sp. ES-S-0006-03 | reverse complement strand
GGATGTCAAGCTTAGGTAAGGTTCTTCGCGTTGCTTCGAATTAAACCACATGCTCCGCTACTTGTGCGGGTCCCCGTCAATTCCTTTGAGTTTCACTCTTGCGAGCGTACTTCCCAGGCGGAGTACTTAATGCGTTAGCTGCGGCACCGAGGGGGGTAACCCCCGACACCTAGTACTCATCGTTTACAGCGTGGACTACCAGGGTATCTAATCCTGTTTGCTCCCCACGCTTTCGTGCCTCAGCGTCAGTTACAGTCCAGAGAGCCGCCTTCGCAACTGGTGTTCCTCCTAATATCTACGCATTTCACCGCTACACTAGGAATTCCACTCTCCTCTCCTGCACTCAAGTCTCCCAGTTTCAAGAGCTTACTACGGTTGAGCCGTAGCCTTTCACTCCTGACTTGAAAGACCGCCTACGCACCCTTTACGCCCAGTAAATCCGGATAACGCTAGCCCCCTACGTATTACCGCGGCTGCTGGCACGTAGTTAGCCGGGGCTTCCTCCTCAAGTACCGTCATTATCTTCCTTGAGGACAGAGTTTTACGACCCGAAGGCCTTCATCACTCACGCGGCGTTGCTGCATCAGGCTTTCGCCCATTGTGCAATATTCCCCACTGCTGCCTCCCGTAGGAGTTTGGACCGTGTCTCAGTTCCAATGTGGCCGATCACCCTCTCAGGTCGGCTACTGATCGTCGCCTTGGTAAGCCGTTACCTTACCAACTAGCTAATCAGACGCGGGTCCATCCTGTACTGGCTCACCTTTGATATTCAAGAGATGCCTCTCAAATATGTTATCCCGTATTAGCATACCTTTCGGTATGTTATCCGTGTGTACAGGGTAGGTTACCCACGCGTTACTCACCCGTCCGCCGCTCTTTACCGAAGTAAATCGCTCAACTTGCATGTGTTAGGCACGCCGCCAGCGTTCATCCTGAGCCAGGATCAAACTCTCAAATAAAAGTTTATCAGGCTCAGATACTATTGTTATCTAAATATCTGGCTTTATGGTTTGTTTCTTGTTTTATAAATTAACCTACTGTTTAATTTTCAAAGTTCATTTTATTAAATAAATCATTTTGTACTCATTATTTTTTGGTTCCTTTTGGTTCCTTGTTGAGCACATTTATTATCATAACATCTTATTATAATATGGTCAACTACTTTTTTACATTTTTTCTTAAATTTATTAATTATTCATATTTTATAATACTATTGCGACTTTATTTTCAAATATGTAACTATTAATAATAACACTTTCAAACTATAATAATACTATATATAATTACAATTAATTTAGAAGGGAGCTAAAAAATGCTTAGAAAGATACTATACGTTTTGACAATACTTTCTATATCTATTTTTTTCGTTGTGGGATGTTCAAACTCACAAAAAAAACAAAACACAGAACAGAATAAAGAAATATCAACACAAGGAGATTCTCAAAATGCTGATGATAGTAAAAATACTTCCAATGTAACTGTTTCAGATGGAACAGACAGTCCATCAAATAAAAATACTGTGAACAATGATAATGAAAAGTTAGATGTGTCATCTTTGGATAATACTGCTCTTGATTGGTTTTATATACCAAATACTAAACATCAAACTCCAGAAGTAAATACTGACATCAAATTTAATTTTTCTGACTATAATGCTATATATAATGGACCCATCAAAGATGGTCAAAAAACATTATATCTTACATTTGATGAAGGTTATGAAAATGGATATACATCAAAGATACTAGATGTTTTAAAAAAAAATAAAGTAAAGGCCATTTTTTTCGTTACCTCTCCATATATAAAGGAAAATGAAGATTTGATAAGAAGAATGGTTGCAGAAGGTCACATAGTTGGAAGTCATAGTAAAACTCATCCTTCTATGCCAACAAAAACAAGCAATCTAGAAAGCTTTAATGATGAATTTGAAGATGTTGAAAAACTTTATAAAGAATTAACTGGAAAAAACATAGTTAAGTTTTTCAGACCTCCTATGGGTAAATATTCAGAAAAAAGCTTAGCAATGACTAAAAACCTAGGTTATAAAACTATATTTTGGAGTTTCGCATATAGAGATTGGGATACTGAAAAACAACCATCACATGAGGAAGCTAAGAAGAAAATAATGGATAATTTACATGATGGTTCTATCTTATTACTACATGCTGTTTCTAAAACTAGTACAGAAATTCTAAGTGATTTTATATCAGATGCTAGAAAACTAGGATACAATTTTGAGCTTCTAAATTATTAACATTTAGAAATATATTTAAAAGCTATATTTTAAATCTAATATTCAGATATTAATTTACATAAACTACTTCAAATTAAATACTTCCAAAAAAAATAGATGTATAGTTTTTACATGATACAAAAGTCTTTTAGTAGATAATAACTGTACATCTATTTTTAATTTATATGATTTTTTATTTTTAATTTATATAAGTTTTAATTTACATAAGCTTTGTTAATCTACAAGTAAAATAATATTAGCTTTTATTTTCTAAATAATGAATACTGCTACTATTGTTGTTACAATGAGACCTGTTATCACAGGAATAAAGTTCCTTTTTGCCAATTCAATAGGGCTAACTCCACAAATTGCTGCTGCTGAAATAAGCCCCCAAGGAACTAGACATCCTCCACCAACCCAAATACCACTAATTTGACCTAATGCAGCTAATGCACCAACACTTGCATTAATAGCAGTTCCAAATACAGATGCAAGTGAACCAACTAATGAGATTCCAGAGAACCCAGAACCATCAAGCCCAGTTATTGCTCCTACTACAGTTTCTATACCTGATACTGCAAATTTATTAAGTGGTATAGTTTGAGAAAGAGCTATCCCTATATCTGATAATAATCCTTGAGAACCAGGGGCTAATACCTTTCCAAATACACCAGTTAAAGGTGCAACTTCTCCCATGTAGAAAAACGCTGCTATTGGTATAATAGCTCCAAATATCTTTATACCAAACACAAAACCATCTATTATATTTTCACACACATTTTCAAGACTATTTTTACCAAAATTTATAGTGTTTATAATAATTATTAGAAACACTGCTGTTCCTCCTAAAAGAGCTGATGCATCTCCTCCTTTTAGGTCAAACATATACATAGCAATTATATCAGCAAGAAATCCTAAAGCTACTAAAATAGTTGCTATCTTAGATTTTCCATTAAATTCTTTTACTTCTTCACTTTCAAAATCTTTAAGCTCTTCTCTAAACATTCCTTTATTGATATCTCTTTTTAATGTATAAAACGCCATCGATATCGTTACAATTCCCATTACCCAAAATAAAATCATACCATCATTTATGACATATGATACTGCTACTCCTGCGGCACCAGCTGTTATACTTGGGGCTCCCTGAATAACAAAGTCTGTAGATAAGGCAAGACCATGACCAAATAAGTTTAATGCTACTGCAACACCAATCGCTGGTAATCCAGCTCTAATAGCAACAGGTAAAAATACAGCTCCGACTAAGGCAACAGCTGGAGTTGGCCAAAAAAACCAAGAAAGAATCAACATTACAAATCCAGTTACAAAAAATGCTGTGTTAGAATTTTTTATAACTTTGGAAAATGGTCTTACCATATACTGTATGGCATTATTTGCTTCTAGAGCTTTAGATAAAGCTACCATAATAGCTATGATTAAAATAATAGGTCCCAACTCATTTAAAGATATAATAAACGAGTTAAACACTGCTGTTATAGCTCCAAAGATATTTTTTTCAAAGAATAGCCCCATGAAAAAAACACCTAATATACATGGTACTATAGTATCTTTTTTCATAAGCATAGTAATTAAGATAATTACCATAAATACAATGTAAATATAATGCGCTCCTGTTAAAACCATATTATTATGTCCCCTTTTTTTAAGATAATAATATTATATGGTCTTACAAGTAAACTTGTTACTTGGTCATAGGCACATAACAATTGGCATGTGCAGTACTTAATTTAGACATTTATGATTCATTTACTGGAATAGATATTTCAATAGAAAACTCTTTGTCACCTGATTTTACATTTATACTTCCATTGTGATATGCAATTATCTTTTCACAGTTTTTTATGCCAATTCCAAAACTTTCTACATTTTTATGAATGTTACTAACTTTGTTTTTTTGTATAATTAACAGCTTACCATCTTCAACTTTAATTAAAAATACTATTGGTCTATCCCTTCTTGCATACTTTATTATGTTGGAACATAGATTATCAAATATTCTTCTAAATTGTGTTACATCTACATAAATATGATATTGATTATAAAGTTCATTTTCTATTTTTATATGAAATCCCTTTTCTTCCAATGTATATGAACTATCTAAAAGCAGTTGAAATATAAATTCATTTGCATTAATCTTTTCATATTTTTTAGAAACTTCTTCTTCCGAATTAACAAAATGTGTAAAAAGGTCATCTGTCAAATCTTTTATCTGATATGCTTTTAATCTCACATTTTTTATATATTGCTCCAATTGCTCAGGGCTATTATACTTATGATCTTTAATTAAATCCAAATAACAAATTACTGATGTCAATGGAGTTCTGACATCATGTGATATTGAAGTTACTATATCCTTATTTTTATTCTTCATTTCTCTTTCTTTTATAATCTGATTATCAAGTGCCTGACTCATCTCATTAATACTAGATGCAAGTGATGATAATTCATCGTTACCCTTAACAGGAATTCTATACTTTAAACTACCACTTTCTACTATCTTTATGCCCATCTCTATTTTTCTTAGATATTTAATCTTTCTACTCAACAGCAATAAAAATGTTACAATAAATGTAATTGCCATAAATGTGATAGAAACAGCTTCTATAAAGTTTTGAAATCGAAATCTAAACAGTGCTACTATAACTACACTAGCTTTAATATCAGAAAATTGTATCTCATAATGTCTAGCCATAGAGCTACTATAAAATTCATTTTCTTCACTCTTATCAGGTACTTCATCTGGATAGTACAGTGTATCATAAAAAAGCTCATTTCCTTTATATACTTTCATAGATACAAACCAATTGTCATTATTCCAATTTGATATATCTTCTCCATCCTTTGAACTTAAATTTTTATCATTCACATAGATTTGAAAATCAGCCATTAACTGGTCTGCTTCTCTTTTAAAATATGTTCTACCTTCTGATACATCCTTTACTATTGACTCAACAGCAGAATAAAATGGTATATTTAAAATAAAAGCCACCCCAGCTGAGATTACTACATATATCAATAGTATGACACCCAACTTTGATGGCTTAATTTTGCTAATCAATATAGTACCCCTTTCCCCATGCAGTTTTTACATATTGTGGATTTTTCTGATCTTTCTCTAATTTTTTTCTTAAATTTCTAATATGTACCATTATAGTATTATTTGCTGTATAAAAATATTGCTCATCCCAAATACTTTCATATATATTTTCAGACGAGAAAACTTTTTTTCTATTTTTTAGCATAAGAACTAGTATGCTATATTCTATAGTTGTCAAAAATATAGTTTCTCCATCCAATATGACATCTTGAGTATCCAAATTTACACTTAAACCTCTTGTTTTCAATATATTTTGCTCCTTATTCTTTTCCTTCCCCTGATATATATAATAACGTCTAAGTAGTGACTTAACTCTTGAAATTAACTCAGAATATGAAAAAGGCTTTGATAAATAGTCATCTCCTCCTGCTGAAAACCCAATAACCTTGTCGGAATCTTGAGTTTTCGCAGTTAGAAATAATATTGGAGCTGTTGTTTTTTCTCTAATCTCATTACATGCAACAAACCCTGTCTTTACTGGCATAACAACATCCAAAATAATCAAATCAATTGTACTGTCTACTAAATTTACAGCCTCTTCTCCGTTCGTCGCCATAACAACTTCATAACCTTCACCAGTTAAAAGTATTTCTACAATTTCCCTAATTTCTGGATTATCATCAGCTACTAAAATTTTTTTTTGAATCTCTTTATTCATCGCTAAGCTCCTTTTTTACTATATTTCTTAAATATTTCAAACTATATAAAATATTATACTTTATTAGTAAAAGCTTAGCAATGTCATACGTTTTAATACTTTCTACTATTGTAAGTATGCTCAAAGTTTAATCAAAACGTACACACATATCCTTGATGTAAAAAATAAACTATACAATACTATCTTACATAAACAACTTCTTTTACTGACTTAACTTTTTCAGAAGATTTAACATGTGCTACAATACATACTAAACCACTTATAGCAACGAATGCATAAAAACTTATTCCTCTGCTAAGTAACATCGCTGGCACTAATAAATGCCCTGGGAAAAATATCTTAAATAATGTCATAAAACTATTTTCAGATGCCCCAACAGCTCCTGGTAATGGTAAAGATGAAACAGCAATATTGAGTAATGATTGTATTGCTAATATTTCAAACACAGTATATGTTGATAGATGGAAAGCTTTATATACAAAGAATGGTACTAAAAACATAGCTGTTATTTGCACAATAGTTATAAGTAAAATCTTAATTACTAACTTTGGATTTTGTTTTATATATTGAGCACCTTTAACATATTCTTCAATTTGAGAAGTTATCACTTTTCGTGAACCTTCAACATCTTTTATTATTCTTAATTTTCCTAATAAATTCGTTATGAATATTATGAAGTTATTTACTAATTTTTTTGAAAATATAACTGCAATTACTCCAACAACAAGAGCAACATTCGTTATTACACCATATATCAATAAAATACTCATTCCTCTTACATTGTTTAGTATAAATTCACGTTCCATAATGAACATTATTCCGCTATATGCCAATACAACAACTTGGTGAATGACAACAATAACTAATAGTATAAGTGAAGAATAAGATATGTTTATATCATCTTTCTTCATGTAATAAACTTGCGCTGGTTGACCTCCAGACGCTGAAGGTGTAATTGAACTAAAATAAAATCCAACAAACGCATATCCCATACATTTTAAAAATGTAGTTTTTTGATTTAAAGCCTTTATACCTAAATATATATTTATACCTTCACAAGCAACATATATAAACATCATTGCAAATCCAATTAATATAAACACAGGACTTGCACCTTTTAATGATTTTATTAACGATTCAATTGATTGACCTCTAAAAACAAAGTATCCAGTTATACCCATTAGTAAAACTAAGAAGGTTACACTACCTAGACACTTATTTTTCTTTTCAGTTTTACTTATCATAACTACATCCTTTCTGGTGTTACAAATTTAAAACCACTAGCTTTGAGTTTTGGAATAGCTATCTTTAATGCTTCGATAGTACGTTCAGGTGCGCCAACTGCTCCTCCTGAGTTTTCTCCTGCATCATGCAAACAAATTATAGAATTTTCTTTTGTTCTATCTATTAACTTATTTACTATAATCTCTACTGTACTATCTTTACTCCAATCTTCTGCCATTACATCCCATAAGGTCATCTTTAAGTTATATTTTTTAACAAATTGATATGAAAATATATTAGTATGACCCCATGGTGGACGATAGTAGTTTACATCTACACCTAAATTTTTCATTGTATTTGTACTTTCAATAAAATCTTTTTTAACATAATTATAACTATAAAGCCATGCATTCTTATGTTCTAGTGAATGTAAACCAACTATGTGATTTTCTCTTAACATTCTTTTTATAATTTCAGGCTCTTTTTCAGCATTCTTTGCCACTACGAAAAACATGGCCTTTATATTATTTTCTTTTAGTACATCCAACAATTTTTCTGTATATCTTTTGTCTGGTCCATCATCAAATGTAAGAGCAATTTCATTCTTCTCAGTCATATTTTTCAATACATCTTTATTTAATAATTTATTATAATATGTAGGTATAATTGAATGGATTAAAAAAATCAAAGCAACAACTATAATTAAACCTACTACATACATTCTCTACACACTCCTTGTCCATCAAATGAAAATAAAATATTTTCTAATGAATTATTATCAAATTGTTTTTTAAGTTTTTTCATATTCAAACTCATTTCTTTAAGTGTAACATCATCATAGATTAAGTCTTTTATCTCATCTACATAGTATTTTTTATTTTTATCAAGTATTCTTCCAATTCCATTATTTAGTATAAAATCAGCATTATTTATCTCTTGTTGCAAAAATGGATTGAATGCTAATATTGGAAGCTCTGAGTAAATTGTTTCAAATAATGTTATTCCACCTGGTTTAGAAATAATAAGGTCAGCACTCTCCATATAGTTGTATACTTCATTAGTATAGCCTACAACCTCAATATTTTCATATCTATTGTACAATTTATAGTACATTTTTTTATTATTACCAGTTATTACAGTAGTTTTTACTCCTTCTAAACTATTTAGTTCTCTATAAAATTGCTCTGACTTAGGCAATAAACCTAAGCCCCCACCCATTATGAGGATGTTTTTTTTATCTAAATGATTTATATGTTCTATTTTTTTAAATTCTTTTTTTACAGGTATACCATTAACTTTTACTTTATCTTCATCTATTCCTTTTAAAATAAGTTCTTCTTTAGTAGATTCACTAGCCACTAAGTAACAATCTGTATTTTTACTAATCCATTCTGAATGACTACTTATATCTGTTATACATGTTATCAAAGGAAGATTTGAATTATACTTTTCTTTATATCTTGATACTACTTGAGAACAAAATGGAAAAGTTGAAATAACTACTGTTGGTTGTATTTCATTAAGTAACTTGTCTAATTTAGTTAAGAAATAATCTGAAAATGTAAATTTTATATCTTTTTTTCCATTTTCAGTGCATTTGTAAAATAAATTATAAAGACTACTTCCCCGATTTACAAGAATAGAAAAAGTTTTATACATTTTATCTGAGTAGTTAGGCATAATATATTCAAATATATCCTTAATTATTATTTCAGAATTATTAAATTTTGTTTTTATATCTTCACTTAAAGAGTTTGATGCTGAGTAATGACCCATACCAAATTTTCCTGTAAGAATTAATACTTTCATAAGATTCCCTCCTCATTAAAGCCTTTAAATACCTTTAATTACTATATTTATAAGTATAAACTTTAAATCTTTAGAAAAACCTAGTATAATTCTTAAGAAATCTTAAAGTTTTAATTAAAAAATACAAAACCCAATTAATATTGGAAGCTATATCCTAATTAATTGGGTTTTGTCTTTATAAACATACTTAAACATAAATACTATCATTTTAATTCTTTAAATATGTCTTATTTAATTATACTTTTAATTAATCCATAATATTATATTCTTCATATAGAGGATATTTTTCAGTTAAACCAACAACCAATGTTCTTGCCTTAGATTCTTCATCATAAGTTAAACATAGGTCTATAGCCTCAGCAATTACTGCCATATCTTCCTCTTTCATGCCTCTAGTAGTTACAGCTGGAGTACCAAGTCTTACTCCACTTGTAACAAGTGCGCCATTTGGATCAAATGGTATTGTATTTTTATTAGCAGTTATGTAAGCATCATCTAATCTTTTTTCTGCGGCTTTACCAGTTATATTTTTATTAGTTAAATCTAATAATATTAAGTGATTATCTGTTCCTCCAGAAATCAATTTAAAATCTCTCTTAATAAGTTCTTCAGCTAAAGCTTTTGCATTTTTAGCAACCTGTTGTTGGTATGTTTTAAATTCATCACTTAAAGCTTCTTTAAAACATACTGCTTTAGATGCAATTATATGCTCAAGAGGTCCCCCTTGAATTCCAGGGAATATTGCTTTGTCTATAGCTTTAGCATATTTTTCTTTACAAAGGATAACTCCTCCACGAGGTCCTCTTAAAGTTTTATGAGTTGTTGTTGTAACAAAATCAGCTACTTCACATGGATTTTGATGAAGACCAGCAGCTACAAGACCTGCTATATGAGCCATATCTACCATAAGTAATGCTCCAACCTCATCAGCTATTTCTCTAAATTTTTTAAAATCTATCTCTCTAGGATATGCACTTGCTCCTGCAACTATCATTTTAGGTTTTACTTCATGTGCTATTTTTCTAACATCATCAAAATCTATAAGTCCACTATCTCTATCTATTCCATATTCATAAAATTTATAATATTGACCAGAAATATTAACTGGAGCACCATGAGTTAAATGCCCACCTTGAGATAAATTCATTCCCATAACAACATCACCTGGTTTTAGCATAGCAAAATATACACCGATATTTGCATTTGCTCCAGAATGAGGTTGAACATTAGCATGTTCTGCCCCAAATATCTTTTTAATTCTATCTATTGCAAGAGTTTCAACTTCATCTATGTACTCACATCCACCATAATATCTTTTGCCTGAGTAACCTTCTGCATATTTATTAGTAAGATGACTTCCCATAGTTTCCATTACTGGAACTGATACTATATTTTCAGATGCTATCAACTCAATATTCCTTTGTTGTCTTTTTAACTCTCTTTTCATACTTTCATAAATCTCAGGGTCCGCTTTTTTCAAGTTCTCAAACATATTACTCCTCCTAGTTATTATTTAAATTTTACTTTTACAGACATTTCATAATTTTCGTTTTTATCAATATGATAATTTATTATTATAGTCTTTTATAAATTAATAGTCAAGTGTTTTACTACTTTTACATGTTTTCTTTCTGTATTTTAAGTTAAAATATAATAAATAATATTGTCTAATTCTTTTAATTGGATATAATTTAGATGTGACTATTTTTAAATAAAAAAAAGATAATATAATTTATATATATATAAGGAATATTACTTAAAAATTTGATATAATTTCAATATTATGTTTTTTAATTTGGAGGTGTATTTATGAATCAAAATGAGGAACTTGAATATAAAAAAAATATTCTAAAATTAGCTCTATTTGTAGGGGAACTTATGATAAAAAATGGAGCTGAAACATCTAGGGTTGAAGACAGTGTCCTTAGAATATGCAGGTCAAGAGGATTTTATCATGTAAATATTTTTACAACTCCTACAGTAATAATTATTTCAGATGAAAAATTTGACGGTTTTTCGTTTATGAAAACGATTCAATCAAGAGGTATAAACTTAAATAAGATTTCCTTATTAAACAGTTTTTCTCGAGAATTTGTAAATGATAAAGAATATGATATTGATACTGCTATTGCACGTCTTTATGAAATTCAAGAGGTAAAACCTTATCCTTTATGGTTGTTTTACTCTTGTACAGGAATTGCATCTGCTTGCTTTGCTTGCTTGCTTGGAGGGAATTATATATTAAATTTTATTCTTACATTTATAATAGCAATATTTGCTGCAATTACTTATGATAAAACCATGAAGATAAGTGCAATATCTGCATTTTCATGTTTAGTATCTTCTTTTTTAATAGCACTTTCAGGAGTTTTACTAGTTGAAATAGGTATTTTGAATGACCCTAAAATGCTTATAGTTGGAGCAATAATGCCACTACTCCCAGGAGTTGCTTTTATAAAAGCCATCAGAGATTTAATATCAGGTAATTTAATATCAGGAATTTCTCGTGCTTTCGATGCTGCTATGATTATTATTGCAATTGCTTCTGGAGTCGGTTTTGTCCTTGATACATGGTATAGAATTGGAGGTCCTTTCTAATGACTGATATGTCAATGATTTTACATTTTTTATTTTCAGGCATTGCAACTGCTGGATTTGCTGTTTTTTTTAATGCACCACTTTATCTACTTCTTCCAGCTGGAATAACTGGTGGAGTTGGTTGGATTGTGTATGTATATTTATTTAATTTCACTACAAACTCAATTTTTGCGGGTTTTATAGCTGCCGCTTTGGTTTCAGCATGTAGTGAGATATTGGCTAGAAAACTAAAGCAACCAGCTATTGTATTTGTAATTCCAGGTATTCTTCCTCTGATACCAGGAATTGGATTATACAATACAATGTTATCTTTAATTCAAAAAAATTATGATTTAGCTATGTCAAAAGGTACTGATGCACTATTTTTAAGTGCTGCAATATCGCTTGGTGTATTGGTTGTAACTTCTTTTGTAAGAACATTAAACCTTTTAAAAATACGAAAGAACTTTATTCCTCAAAGAAAATCAAAATAAAAATATAAAAATAGCAATGTACCCAAATCCTATAAATATACATTAAGTGTTTATAAGAGTACATTGCTATTTTTAAATTATAATCATTTTAAAGGTCAATTAAGATTCTTGTGATTACTGGTATAAATTCTCTACTATCTCTAAATTTTTTATCATTTTTCTTTAAATACAAATAACAAATTATTGTAAGACAAATCCCAACTAATCCACTTATCGCTTCAACGCCAGATGTCATGCCAATTGCTCCCAATATATAGTATGTTCCTATTGTTCCAACAAGAAGTGCTACAAGAGGTATTATATAAGCCATCACAGCTGCTTTTAATACATTCATGTTATCCATACTTACTTCTACATGGTCACCAACCTTCGCACCAATTGTATTGTCTACCTCTACTAATATCTCTTTTGACTCTGATGAGTCAGCAGTAGCACATTTTCCACAAGCAGCACAAGCTGAGTGTCTTTGCATTTTTAATTTTGCAGTTCTATCATCAACAATCTCCATAATAAATCCTTGTTGATTCATACCTAACCGCCCCCTTATTTTGTAAATTTATTTATGGTATCCATAAGTTCTTTTATCATCTCTTCAGTTTTTTCACTATCATCATGTTTGATACTTTCTGCTACACATCCTTTTATATGATTTTCCAAAATAATTGTACCCACTCTATTTATAGCAGACCTTATAGCAGATATTTGAACTAATATATCAACACAATAACGCTCCTCTTCTACCATCTTTTGTATCCCTTTAACTTGACCCTCTATTCTTTTTAATCTTTTTATAAGAGCTTCTCGCTCATTGTTTGGTGCTAATTTTCTTTCTTCCATAAACTCACCTCATACTCTTATGATGTTCTATACAATTATGATTTACTTACCAATTTGCTTAAAATATAATACAGTTATTACTATTATAAATGCTAAAATTGATATTGCTATAGACCTGCTCTGATGCTTAGTTTGCTCCATACTTAATTTACCATTCATCTTAAACCCTGCTAATGGAAATAAAAATATAACTAATGCGTCAATTCCAAGTACAATTTGGGCTGCAATAGTCCATTTGCTCAAAAAGCAAAATATTCCACCTACACCTAAAAGAACCTCCAATATATTTATAAACTTATAAGTAGGTTTTTTTATTATATATTCTTCAATTTTTTCCTTACATTCTGTACGGCATGGATATATATTGGTATTGTCATCGTATTTTATAGCCAATTTATTATTTGGTGACTTTATATCCCTATTACAGTAAAGACATTTTTTCATTTTATGTTCTCCTCATAGTATTTCTCTTAAGAAATTTTATCTAAATTATTATATGTTTCAATACTATTATACCAAATAGATACAAAAAACAAAAATAAAAGGACTCATTTTAGCTATTTCTTTTATATTACTACTTAATTTATAATAATAATTAGATAAAATTATTTATATTTAAATTATCTCATCATATTAATATGCAATTTTGGTATTAAGCATCGGATTTTAAGTATTTATATATTAATAATATCTACAATAATAACTTCTAAAGTTAGGTTATCAAAATATAAATCATTATTAAAATCTACATTTCATAACAATAAAGAGACTGTCATTAATATTAAGACAGTCTCTTTATTGTTTATTATCTATAAGTTTAGATAACTGGTGTATCAGATAGGTAATCATTACTTACATAACCATATCCACTATTGTATTTTATTTTTACCCATCCAGTAGCAAACATTTCTACAGTTTCTACCTTACTTCCATATGGAAGTTGTCCTATTTTTTCATCTTCCGTACTTGGTCCTTTTCTAACATTTAGACCATCTTTTTCTTTTACATATTTTATCTTAACATTCTCACTGCTGTTATTAGGTTTATTACTTGTTAGATAAGATCCACTGACATATCCAATATCGTCATTGTATTTTATCTTAACCCATCCCGTTTTTAGTACTTCTAAAACTTCTACTTCATCACCATTGTTTAGATAACCCACTACAGAAGCTTCTATTGTAGCATCACTTCTTACATTTACTTTATCTGTATTAGCTACATACATTACTTTCTTACCAGTACTACTCCCTTGTAAATCTTTTAGTTCTGCAAATGCATTTTCATTTCCACCACTACCAACTTGAGTTATAGCAGTCGCCTTTTTATTTGTAAATATACTCTTTTGAGTTGCACTCAATTTATCTCCTACTATAAGTACTGGAGAATTTTCTTTTGATGCCAATACACCTACTGCTAGAGCATCTATAAGTTGATTTTGTTTTTTCATTCCATCTTTAGCTACAAATACATTATCTAAGTCATTTGATGTATAAAATTTTTCTATTACCTTTCCATTTGTTTCATTTCTATCTGCTCCACCTATTCTTTCTGAATTTGGTAGACTTTGTTTTATTTTATCTGATACAGCATTAGTAGAGCCTATTATGTATGACTTACTTATATTTTTAGAAGCTATAAAATCCTTAAAACTAGACACTCCAGATGCATCAGAAACCGGAAGTATAACCATACCATTAGTAGCAGCTACAGAAGCTATACTAACTGCATCTGCAAGACCTGTATATCCATTTATCACAGCTATTTCTGATATGTCTTTTAAACCTTCTATCTTTTTAGCTATGTTTAAAGCTGTCTGATGTCTGTCACTACCACCAATTCTATCAACTGTTAAGTTATTAGATTCTAGTTGTTTTTCTACATTATCTGATACAGAACCAGATAGTCCAATTATATAGACTTTTTTAACACCTAATCTTTCTAATTCTTTCTTTGTTTGTAAATTTAAATTATTTTTTTCTGTAAGTAGTATTGGAGCATTCTTTAATTTAGCAAATGGTGTAACAGATAATGCATCTACAATAGATTCACTATTCACTATTACAGCTTCATTTGCGCTACTCCAACCCTCTTTACTTACTTCAATAGCTGTTTGATATCTATCTTTACCTATTAAAGTATTTTCTGTTGCCGTTCTACCCACTTCATTTGCATATGATATTGATGATAAACTTAAAACTAGAGATAAACACAATACTGATGATATTGATTTTGTTGATTTCATATTAACTCCCCCTAAAATTATTATATCTACAATTTTTATTTACTCTAAATATTATATCACAATAATTTAGCCTATATCATCCATTCTAAAACATCAATAAAAGACAACTTTATTCTTCTCCAAAAGTTTGAAACTTATCTAAGCTTCCATATCTATTCATTAAAATATTCCATTCATGTTCATCATAAAACTCACAATTTCCACCACAATAGTGTTTTGCTACTTCAACAACAAATCTTCCTGCACTCTCTAAATCAGAATAATTACTTGCTCCAGTTGCACATCCAGCAACTGTTGTCTCAGTTGTTATAGCAACTCCTACTACAGGTGCTTTTGTAGCTACAGCAGGCTGAAGAATACTATTTATATGGTATAAACCATTTCCATATGGAGTTATATCTTGTATTGACACTGGAAATACGTAAGGAAGTCTTCCTGTAGTAGTCTGCATTATGTCTAATAAATCATTACTTGTTTTTAGAATATACCCTTCTTTTATTGTGGGAGATATAGCAAAACCTCTTGTATTTATAACTCTATTCCCTTTAGTTGTATCTATTGATAATATAGCATCACAGCTTAAATCAACTTCATTTTCATTCATAGTTCTCATATCAATTGGAGAATCCATAAATGGAACTGGTTTATGTTCTTTAGTAGGTGCATCTGGACATATGTGAGTTGAAACTATTACATCTCCATCAATAAAATCTCCCTTATTCTGCATGTCCAATAATTTTGCTCCTACTGCTATTGCTACTAAAGCTCCATCAGCGTCAGAAACCATACCTATCATTTCTGGTCTTGCTCCAATTCCTCCTAGTCTTCCTAAAACACCTAATGTCTTAGCTGTTCCTCCTGATGATTTTCCATTTTTTCCTGGTATTGTAAGCTTTACTAAGTCAGTAGACCCTTTTTCCGTACCTAAAGTTTTTACTAATATATTCTTCCCACCATAGCTTTCCAAATATTTTTTTACACATTCTCCATCTACTTCTGCGCTATCAATAATATCATAAACTTCCAAAACTTGTTTTAACATCATATTTGCTCACCATCCAATTTTATTTCTTTTATTTATAGTTTTTGTTTAAATATTTTTACTTTTATTTTTATAAATATTACAGCATTTTTTATTTTATCTATATTTTTATAAACTTTTTCTTATTATCTTTCATATCTTATTTATTTTTTTATTTTTATAAACTTTTTCCTAAGTATTTGTTTTATTTATAGTTTTATAGGTATTATATTGCTCATTAAATTTAATCAATTTTAATTCTTCAATCAATCAAATTACTACATATCCTAATTAACTCCAATTATTTTTTTATTTAATATATCTTCTATATCTTTTAATAATTCTTCTTGTGTCATTGTTATTGAAAGTTTTAAATTTTCTTTAGAAGTTTTTATTAAAACTATCTCTTGCCCTTCTCTGATTTCTGCTGATGTAACAGGCATGCCTGTGTTTTTATCAAAAGTCATAATTAAGTCTGGAAATGTTGCTATTCTATTATTCTCTTTTTCTATTGTCATATATTCATTCCAAAAAGTTACCTCATAACCATTTACAATCAATTTACCTACATCAAATCCACCTGTAGTTTCTAACTCTAAAATTTCTATTGTTCCTTCTGAAACTACATCTCCATTCAAAAATTCGACAACGTTGTTTATTGCTTTATCTTTTGATATTTCTAAACCTAAGTAAAACTCTCTACCCAAATCTATTGCATGGCTTATACCTCCTATAGCAGCATTTTCTTTTACAACAGATGCTTTTACAGGATTTCTAGCTACAGCAACTAAACCTTCTGCTGCTACAGCACACTGTCTAACAAGTCCTGCTGTCTTATTTAAAGAACCCTCTACAAATCCCTCTATATGATTATCAAGTTCTGGATTTCCACCAGACACAGCTTGATAAGACTTATATGTTTTATCTCTATGTAATCCAAGGCTCCCCATCAGGCCTGTTGGATGGGCTCTACCATTGCAAGGTGCATCTATTAGTGGTATTTTAAGTACAGAAGACTGAATCCATCCATTTATTGTTGCACATCCTCCATTTTCATTTGTAATAATACCTTGTATATCTAATCCTAGTTTATCAATAAATATCTTGACTGTATTTATATAATCATCATTATCAGCATACTTGAGTGGTGCTGCTGGAGCTCCTACTGCTGATACATTTAAGACAATTGCATCATCATGTAATTCATCTATACTTATTAGATTTGGAAATCCATGTTGTAAGGCATATTCCCCCATCTCTCTTCCACTTTCCTTTGCACCACCACCTCCTCCACCTAAAATTGTACCTCCTATTAAAGCATATTCTAATATTTCCTTAGTTAATTTCATATTAAATATCTCCTTTATTAGTTAGATTATGTAAATGTATTAGTAAATATTTACATAACTTTATGCCATATTATAGTTTATTATACAAGCTTTGTATTATAATGTATAATATATAATTAATTATCAAATTTATATAATTCAAGTTATATTAAAAGAGGTGTATTTTATATTATGGATTTATTGCATCTTAAGTATTTTCAAACTGTCGCTAGAATGGAACACATAACAAAAGCATCACAAAAACTAAATATAGCACAACCAGCTTTAAGTAAAACCATATCTTCTTTAGAAAAAGAACTTGGAGTTCAGTTGTTTGATAGAAAAGGAAGATATATTGTACTAAATGAGTATGGTAGATTATTTCTAAAAAGGGTGGATAGTATTTTAGATTTAGTAGAAATGTCAAAAAAAGAATTACAAGATATTTCCTTAGAAAACTCTGGTGAAGTAAAAATATTAGCTACAGCAGCTGCTAATGTATTACCGCCACTTTTGAGCAACTTTAGAAAACTATATCCTAATATTACCTTTAATGTTTCACATACTCTACCATCGTCTTATAAGAAAAGTGATTTTGATTTGTATATATCTTCTTCATTTACAAAATTAAACTCAGAAAATAATATAACATTAACCTGCGAGGAAATATTATTAGGAGTTTCAATAAACCACTCTCTATCCTTAAAAGATGAGGTTTATCTAAATGAAGTTTCAGATGAAAATTTTATAGTTATAACTAAAGGTGAGAACTACAGAGAAATAATAGATATATTATGTGAATCAGCTAATTTCAAGCCAAAAATAGCCTTTGAATCCGATTCTCCATATACAATCTATGCTCTTATAAAATCACTTCAAGGAGTTGGATTTATATGTGGAAAATCATGGGGCTTATCTCGAGACCCTGAAATTAAACTATTACATATAAAAGATATTGAATTTAAAAGATATTTAAATCTTTCATGGTTTAGTGAGAATTATGCATCTAAAGCAGTCTTATTATTCAAAGACTTTCTTATGAACTATTTCAAAAATCTTTAAACCAAAGCTGGTATTATTAAAGAGGATATATCAAACAGAGTTAATAACTTTATCTTTAGCGTTTGACATATCCTCCTATTTTTATTTTTTATCAAAATTGTACCTTAACATATAATGTAAAATTATATATTGTAACAATTTTTTCTGTCTTTTAAGTATGGAATATCGTTCCTATATTTTTCTATTTCATCTAGGTCAATCTCTGCTAATATATATTTTTCTCTATATGTATCTAATTGACTTATTATAGTTCCTCTAGGATTGCATATTTTACTCTTTCCAAACAGTATCAAATTAGGGTCATTACTTACTAAATTTACTCCTACTGTATACACAGTATTTTCTAAAGCTCTTTGAGATACGTTTAAATCCCACATATCTTCATCTTGTATTCTCCATGCAGAAGGTATAAATATTATTTCAGAGCCTTTTAATGTCAACTCTCTAGCCACTTCTGGGAATCCTGCATCATAGCATATCATTACACCAAATTTACCAAAATCAGCATCATATACATCTACTTTTTCCCCTGCTTTAAAGTATACTGCTTCTAATGACCATAGGTGATTTTTACAGTATTCTCCCATCATATTACCTTGTCTATCGAATATAACAGCTGAGTTGAAAACATGTGTAGAGTCCTTTTCTAAAGTTCCATATGGAGATATTAGGTATACATTATTTCTTTTAGCTGCTTCTGACATTGATTCTTCTATGTATTTGTTATGTTCTCTTATTAGGTCTAATGTTTTAATTCCACCTAAATATTCTAAGTTATATCCTGTAGCAAATAATTCTGGCAAACAAATAATATCTGCACCTTGATTTCCCAAATCATCTATCATCTCTACTGCTTTTTCTATATTTTTTTTAACATCTCCAAGTACACTATGCTGTTGAATTATACCTATTTTCACTTTACGACTCATACAAATTCCCCCTTTATTTATCCTTACTTCCAAAACATTTCATTAGTATATAATAAAGAATCATACTTACTACAATTCCATTTATTGGTGGTATTAAGAAACTTATTTTTGAAGTATAATATGATGCTGCAAAACCAATTAACCAACTTATTACTGCAATCCAATTTATTCCTTCTCTGTGTTTATAAGTTCTTCCTTGTATAAAATAATATTCACACCACATAATTCCTGCTATAGCTGGAACTGCTATTCCTAAGAAAGATAAGAACGATTGGAATTTGAATATTATACCAGTAGCTGCTATTGTTGTACCTATTAGACCTGCAACTAAAGTTAATACATTTCTCTTTACATTTGGAAAAATAGTTTTTAGTGCCAATCCACCAGAATAGGCATTTGATACATTGGTTGACCAAGATGCAAGTATTAAAATAACAAATGCTATCCATCCAAATCCTAAATTAGCCAATACTTCTGTTATATCCCAAGTAGGAGCACCCATAGACATTACACCTGCTGCAACTTGTTGGAACAATGAAATAATACCTAATCCTAAAAAACCAATTATCCAAATATCTTTTACTCCCCTTGTATATCTTAATTGGTCAGGTGATATAATCGCACCAACTATGATAAGACCAACAACCATATTTAATCCTTCAACCATGCTCATTGTTGTTTGAGGAGTGTAATTGTAGATAGCTTCAACTCCATAAGTAGAAAAAGCTTTAAAAACTCCCCAAGCCATTAATATTATAAGTGGTGGTATAACTAAGTAATTAAACTTAGCCATTGCCTTAAAACCATACAAAGCGAAAACTACCATTAATAATCCAAGTATAACTGTGACTAGAGTTAAGTTTACACTTGGAAATATTTTTTGTACTGATAATCCCGCAACTCCTGCTTGTACACCAAACCAACCAAAGCTAGTTATTCCAAGCAATAGAGATATTAGATATTTTCCACCTATCTCTCCAAATGCCCCCTTAGCTAATACATATGTATTTAACCCTTCTTTACAACCAATATAACCTTGTATCATAATAATTGCGACTAATATTAAGTTCCCTATAATTGATGTAATAATCATATTGGAAAGAGTCATTCCTAAAATTAAGGTTCCTCCAACCATTAATTCTGATATGGCTATATTAGAGCCAAGCATATTAAATAATGGAGCTAACCATCCAACTCTTTCCTCTTTTGGAACTGGATTTAAAACTAATTCTTCTCTCTCTTGCAAGATTATCCCTCCCTTTCTTTGTAAAAGAATCTTTTCTACTTTTTTCTACATTTTTTTCACCCTTGATAGTTTTTTTTCTTTCTATAATTATAATTCTACTCTACAAAAAAGTATAATATATAGTTTATTATCAATTTGATATAATTTAAGTTATAGATAGATAAATAGTCTAAAATTATTATTTAAATTTAGACTATTCACACATATTTTAAATTTATTTCAGTTTTATTAGAATTATACTTATTTTATTAAAATTTTATAGTGTATAATTTATTCCCAAATATTTTTTATGAGGCTTATAAATACTTCAATTTTCACCTATTCTAACTTATTTTTAGTGAATTTATTACAACTTTACTAATCAAATTTAGTCTAAATTTTCTGATTATTATTATAAAAATAGTTTTTAAAACAAAATTTACTTAAAAACGAATTCATGATAAAATTTTAAAATACAGTATTTTTATTATATTGAATATGAATACAAAGGAGGATGTGTAAGATTATGGCTAGAAGACCAAAGATAAAGATAACTTTAATGGATAAAAAAGAAAAAGGTGCTTGCCACTATGGGCATAAAATTGGTGATTTATTTGAACTTAGTATTTACTTTTTATTCAAAAGGGGAATCGCCTATTTTTTAGTACGCCCCCCCTTTATATATTTCAATTGTAGAAAAGATTATCAAAAATCATATTCATAATTTTACTTATACTACCCCAATTGCAGCTAATATTATACAAATAATCATAACTGAAATTAATATCGTAGTTGTCTTGACTTTTTTTCCTAATAACCAATACATAATTCCAAATATCATAGCTGGAAGCATACATGGCATTATTTGGTCTAAGTAAGTTTGAATAGGCTCTGCCCATTCTCCACTCCCCACATTAACACTAAGTTTTAGTATTACATTAGAGGCGGTCATCCCTCCAATTACCATAAGTCCTAGCATTGATGCTGCTTCCATAACTTTTGAGACTATATTTGAACCACTTACATCTTTAAAAAATTGAGTTCCATACTTAAATCCTTTATCTAAACATATATAACGAATAATAAAGTGAGGAATATTTATTATTAGAAGGAATAAAATTGGACCCATTATATTCCCCTGAGAAGCTAAAGCTATACCAACTCCAGCTGCTATAAGCTTTAATGTTCCCCAGAAAAATGAATCTCCTATTCCAGAAACTGGACCCATTAAACTTGACTTAACAGCATTTATACTCTTTGCATCAAATTCTTCATTTTTTGCATTTTCTTCTTCCATAGCTCCAGATATACCAACTAAAAGAGTACTTATATGAGGTGTAACTGACATAAATTCAAGATGTCTTTTTAAAGCTTGAGATTTTTTTTCTTTATCATTTTTATATAATCTACGGATTATTGGTGCCATCGTATATGCATATGCTATATTTTGCATACGTTCATAGTTCCAAGATGAATCTAATGTTAAAGACCTTCTAAAACATTTCCAAAAGTCTTTTCTTGTTATTTTGCTATCTGGCGAAATTGTTTCTAATTTCTTAGAATTCGTTGTCATCTACTACTACCTCCTTTTCTCCTAAAAAGTTAACATATATTAAAGCTACTGCTAATCCAAATAATGCAACTCCTGTTACTGTTATTTTTAAATAAGCAACCATTATAAAACCTAATAATAAGAATGCTATCGTTTTCTTATTAAGCATCATTCTAGCTAACATGGCAAAACCTATTGCTGGTATCACGCCTGCTGCAACATCCATACCATGAATTACATATGATGGTATAAATGAAAGTATTTTTTCTATTACTGGAACACCTAATGAGAATCCTGTACCTACTATTATTGCTAGTATTAATTTATTGCCTATACCAAATAATAATTGTATACGTTCTACGCCTTCAATGTTACCATCTTCTGCATAACGGTCAGCAAGATGAGCTCCCCATGTAAGTACTACTGTCATTAAGAAGTTGTCTATAAGTAATACTAAAGTTGCTATAGGAACTGCAAGTACAACTGCTGCTGATACATCTTGACCAGTTAATATTACAAATGCTGTAGCAATAATAGAACCAGATACAAAGTCAGGAGGATTACTTGCTCCAACTGGGAATGCACCCATAAATACTAGTTCTAATGTTGACCCTATTACTATACCTGTACGTAAATCTCCTAGTGCTAAACCAACAAGTGGTGCAACAACTATAGGTCTATTATGCATTGTAGAACCTACAAAACAATGCATATATGCAAAGAATGCAATTAGAGTTATTAGAATAACTTGTGTAAATTCCATTTTTATCCCCCTAAAATTATATTAGTTTCATTACATTTGTAGCATCATCATCAGGAACTAATTGTACGAATACATTTACACCTTCTGAATCTAATTCTTTAATCATGTTTATATCATCCTTTGATACATGAACTGCTTTAGATATATTTTCACGATTATCATCTGATTTTGTTCCACCAAGGTTTATTGATTTAATAGATTTAACTTCTTTAGATAGTCTATAAACATCTTCTACAGATTCACAAAGTATCAAAAGATTGTATTTATCAGTTACACCTGAATTAAGTGCTTTTATAGAATCTGCTATACTTTTCATTACAAGTTTGACATTAGATGGCTTAGCCATTTTAAGCCCTGCCATTCTTAAATCATCCTTTAATAGTTCATCACTTGCTATTAATATACAATCTGTATTTAAAAACTTTGTCCATGTAAATGCTACTTGTCCATGTATAAGTCTGTGGTCTACCCTTACTAATTTAATCATTATAATTCCTCCCTAATTTTTTTTATTTCATCCATAAATGTTTTTACGTGTTCTGCACTAACATCTCCAAAGTCTTGGTAATTATCTTTGAAGTAACTTCCTATTATTGCCATATCCCCTATCTCAAGCTGCTTTTTTGCATTTTCTAATGTAACTCCAGCTGCAATAACTAAAGGGAAATCTCCTACATTTTTGCGGAATAATTCTATTTTTTCCATTGATGTTTCTTGCCCTGTAGCATTTTCTGTAACTGCTATAGCATCACATCTTGTCATTCCTATCTTTAAATCTTCTTCAACAGTATTTTCTGATAAAACTGGTTGATACTTAAAACGTACCCCTCCAATTAAATAAGCTTGACATTTTGAGCGGTGTAATTTGAAAAATTCTTCTAAAGTAGCCTCATCTCTAGGTTTGACATGACCTACTACAGAGTCAACTTGTACATAGCTTGCATTATATCTTGTTGCTAGTTCAAATCCCATAGTATCAACATTTAAGCAATTTACTCCATATGGTATTGACAAATTAGATTTAGATACATATTCAAGTATTCTTTCTAAATCATAGTAATTGCCATAGTAATTTTCTAACATTATTCCATCTACACCATTTGCTTCTAAGATACTAATTTCTTTTTTAGCTCTTTCAAAAATATCATCTGAAGTATCTCCCTTTAGGTGTATCATTGCTATAATTGGCTTTTTGTTTTTAAAAACTGATAATATTCCCTTATTGTCCATAAACTAAAATACCTCTTCTTCTTCATTTATTTGTAATGTTACATTTTGTATTCCCATTCTAGATTCTTTTGCTAACTGTTCTGCATCTTCAGTTGTTAATTTATCAGAAAATCTTGTAAGAAGCTCTAATACCATATTTAAATTCATTCCTGAAAATAGCTTAACATTATGTAACTTAGTTAACCTTAACATAGCAGTACATACACTTGCTCCGTATAAATCAGATAAAATTATATATTCACATTCTTTATCTTCTACTATTGTTTTTTCTAACTCTAAAGCAAAATCTGAAGCGCTTTGTCCAGGATATAAACTGTATGAATTAACGCAATTTGCTAAATCTCCTACTATCATTTTTACTGAATCTAAAAGCCCTTTTGAAAAGTCTCCATGAGACGCTAATATTATTTTTCTCATATTTATTCCTCTCCTAAGTGTAAATTATATTTCTGCTGATACTGCATATTTATACTTATCACTTCTTATAAATTGTTCATTGTAATATAAAACATCATTATTCTCTGTATATACTAATTGTCTTACTTTTAATAATGCCATATTGCTTGCACATTTAAGGTGGTCAGAATATTCTTTGTTTGAGTGTTTTACTTCAAATATATTTTCCACACGATTAGGTAGTGTACTTATATTATTAGATATAACTTCCATTAAAGACTTATCTTCCAGCTCTTCTTTTAATAAAAACATGTAATCTATTCTAAAGTAATCAACTTCAAAAATAACAGGTACTTCATCTATTAATCGAAGTCTTTTAATACATATTATCTTCTCTTCTAGTTCAATATTTAAAGCTTCAGCCACCTGCTTATCAGCTTTTTTTATCAAAATAGAGATTATCTTAGTACTTGGTTTTGCATTAATACGATGACAAGAATTAGTAAAACTATTTCCTGCACATGTTGCTTCTATTCTCTCTGGAATAGTTACATAAGTTCCTTTTCCACGCTTTTTACATAATATATCTTCTTTTACAAGTTCATTAAGCGCATTTCTCACAGTTATACGACTTATATTAAACTCCTTACATAGGTCTACTTCAGATGGAAGTTTATCTCCTGGCTTATATATACCAGCTGCTATTTGTTTTTTTATGTTGTCATATAGTTGTTGGTACAAAGGAATAAATGAATTTACCTCTAAGTCCATTTCTTTTTTTTGCTTTTTTTCATCCATTTTACTCACCCCCTCATGTAGTATTTTTATAACATTATATAACAAGTTCTTTATTACATATTATAACAACTCGAAATCGTTGTCAATTTATTTTTAAATAATTTTTAATTTGGTAATTTTTTAATTTTTTTGTCTAATATAGTATTTTATTGTTTGTAGTATCAGGTAGGAATAGTTTGGATTATTAATCTAACAGAATTCTTTTTTAGAATTGTGTAAATAATAATTAATGTTACTTTTAATTGACAATTATTACTATTAAATAGTACAAAAAAAAGACGTCACCCTATTTTTAGTGCGACAGTCTTTTATATATTATTTCTTATTCATATATTATTCTTTATCTTTTATATCAACTTTTATACTTAATTCATCCAATTGCTCATCATCTGCTACTGTAGGAGCATTTGTCATAGGACAAACAGCATTTTGATTTTTAGGGAATGCAATAACTTCTCTTATATTTTCAGCTCCCGCAAGCAACATAACAAGTCTATCAAGCCCAAAAGCTAGACCAGCATGAGGAGGAGTTCCATATTTGAATGCTTCTAATAAGTAACCAAACTTCTCATTAGCTCTTTCTTCTGTAAACCCAAGTGCCTTAAACATTCTTGATTGAACATCTGAATTTGATATTCTAACACTTCCTCCACCTATTTCATATCCATTTAATACAATGTCATAAGCTTTAGCTCTTAAAGATGCTTTATCTCCATCTTCTAGTTTATCTAAATCTTCATCCATAGGTGATGTAAATGGGTGATGCATTGCTGCAAACTTACCTGTTTCTTCATCTTCTTCAAAAACAGGGAATTCAGTTACCCATAATAAATTATATACATTCTTATCTAATATATTAAGTCTATTTGCCACTTCAAGTCTAACTTGTCCTAAAGCATCAAATACTACTGAGTTTTTATCAGCTACAAATAAAAGTAAATCTCCTGCTTCTGCATTCATTCTTGTAAGTATAGCATTCATTTCATCTTCGCTAAAGAATTTTGCTATTGGAGAAGTTACTCCATCTTGACCTACTTTCATCCAAGCAAGCCCTTTTGCTCTATATGTTTTAGCATGTTCTTCTAATGATGATATTTGTTTTCTAGTAAAATCGTCAGCTTTTCCTTTTACATTTATACCTCTAACGCTTTTTCCTGGTTGTGTAGCATCAGCAAACACCTTAAATCCACAATTACAAACGACATCAGATATATCTGTTAGTTCATAACCAAATCTAGTGTCTGGTTTGTCTGAACCATATCTAGCCATAGCTTCTGCATAAGTCATTTTAGGAAGTGGAAGTGTCAATTCTACATTTAAAACTTCTTTAAATATAACTTCAAGTAATCCTTCAATCATACTCATAACATCTTCTTGTTCAACAAAAGACATTTCACAGTCTATTTGTGTAAATTCTGGTTGTCTATCAGCTCTTAGGTCTTCATCTCTAAAACACTTAACAATTTGGAAATATCTATCCATACCACTTACCATTAATAATTGTTTGTATAATTGTGGTGATTGTGGTAATGCATAAAATTTACCTGGATTAACTCTACTTGGTACAAGATAATCCCTTGCTCCTTCTGGTGTTGGAGCAATTAAAAATGGTGTTTCTATTTCACAAAATCTATTATTTGATAAGTAATTTCTTGTAATATTCATTACTTTATGTCTTAACTTTAAATTTCTTTGCATAGATGATTTTCTCAAGTCTAAGTATCTATATTTTAGTCTTAGTGCTTCTGAAACATCATCATCATCTTTTATATAAATAGGTGGAGTTTCTGATTTATTTAAAAGTCTAAGTTCAGTTGCAAATATCTCTATGTCCCCAGTTGGCATGTTAGGGTTTTTAGACTGTCTTTCGCATACTTTTCCTTTTACTGCTATTACAAACTCAGCACCTAATTTTTCAGCTTTTTCAAAAGCTTCTTTATCTACATCTGTATCAAAAACTATTTGGCATAATCCACTTGTATCTCTTAAATCAACAAATACAAGTCCTCCTAAGTTTCTTTTTTTCTGTACCCATCCCATAAGTACAACTTCTTCATTTATGTTTTTTTCTCTCAACTCTCCACAGTAGTGAGTTCTCTTTAAACCCTTTAAAGTTTCCAAGATACTACCTCCATTTTATTTAATTTTAATGCTATATATTTATCTAATACACAAAACATCATACTTTCTTATTTTACAGCTTTTGCTTTAATTCTTCAACTAATGTACTTAATTTTACAGTAGTTTGCTCTGATGTTTTCATATTTTTTAATGTTGCAGTGTCATTTTTTAGCTCGTCATCACCAATTACTATTGTAAATTTTGAATTTATTTTATCTGAATACTTAAATTGTGCTTTTACACTTCTTTCTATATGGTCTTTATCCGCACTTATATGATTTTGTCTTAAATCTTTCAACAATTTAAAGCTTCTTGTATTTGCTTCTTCACCTATAGTTACTATAAATATGTCTGTAGATTGAGGGTTTTCTATTTCAATTCCATTACCTTCAAGTGTAAGTAAAAGTCTTTCAATCCCTAGTCCAAATCCAATTCCACTTATACCTTTTGGACCACCTAGTTGTTCAACAAGACCATCATATCTGCCTCCACCACATACAGTACTTTGAGCACCTATATCATTAGATATAATTTCAAAAGCAGTTTTTCTATAGTAATCTAACCCTCTAACTATTGTTTTATCAATTACAAAGTTTATATTCATTTCCTTTAAGTATTCTTGAAGTTTATCAAAGTGAACTTTACAATCATCACACAAATGGTCTGCAATAAATGGTATATCTTTGATATTTTCTTTACATGTAGGGTTTTTACAGTCTATAACCCTCATTGGATTTTTTTCTCTTCTCTCATTACAAGTTTCACATAATATATCTGCTTTTGAATCAAGATATTCTTTTAATAAAGCATTGTACTCTTTTCTACAAACTGGACAACCCACTGAATTTATACTCACTACCAAATCATTTAATCCAACTTCATTAAAAAATTGAACAGCTAGTGCTATTATTTCAGCATCCATTGAAGGAGTATCACTTCCAAGTGCTTCTATACCAAATTGATGAAATTGTCTCTGTCTACCAGCTTGTGGTCTTTCGTATCTAAAACAAGGTGTAACATAAAATAATTTTGTTGGTTGAGTATCTGCATATAATTTATTCTCTATAAATGCTCTTACTACACCAGCTGTACCTTCTGGCTTTAGAGTAATTTCTCTATCCCCTTTATCTTTAAAAGAATACATTTCTTTTTGAACTATATCTGTAGTATCTCCAACACTTCTCTTAAAAAGTTCTGTATGTTCAAATATAGGAGTTACCATTTCCTCATACCCATATAAAGCACATATTTCTCTAAATTTATTTTCTACATAACGCCATTTATAAGCCTCTTTTGGAGTTATGTCTTTAGTTCCTCTAGGAGCTTTAGTCAACATTTTTATATACCTCTTCTTTCTTCCTTTTTATCATTTCATCTACTCTATCAATGTATTGTTCAACATTCTTTACATTTTCTACTCTTTCAATTCTATCTTCATCTACATAGACAAATTTTGATATAGCACCTGCACCCAAGGCATAGTTGCTTTGTTTTTCCTCCATAATTTGTATATTGTAAATACACTCATATCCTTCTTTAGCATAACCTATATTTTCTAAGTTACCTAGCATATGTTTTTGTCTGTACATATAATATGGATTAAGTCCCATATCCTTGGCATATTTCATTGATAAATCTATCATTTTTATCATTTCTTCATACTGAGTTAAATGTTCTTTGTACTTATCCATATTTATATTTAGGTTAGAAGCTCTTTTTATAGCTAATGTATGAACTGTAAGACTTTCAGGAGAAAGCTTTTTTATTTCCTCTAATGTATTTCTTACCATGTCTAAGTCTTCATCTATAAGACCTAAAATTATATCCATATTTATATTGTCAAATCCCATATTTCGAGCCATATTAAAACATTCTACTAAATCAGAAACTTTATGTTCTCTTCCAATTTTAACTAAAGTATCATCATTCATAGTTTGAGGATTTATACTAATTCTACTTACATTGTGTTTTTTTAATACACTTAATTTTTCTTTGGTAATAGTATCTGGTCTACCTGCTTCTACCGTAAATTCTTTAATTTTGCTTAAGTCCAATTCTCTAAAGAGAGCATTTATAAGTAAATCCAATTCTTCCTCATCCAATGTAGTAGGAGTTCCACCACCGATATATAGAGTTTCAATTTCTTTATTAGTATCCTCAATAACTTTGGCAAACCCTTTAATTTCTTCAATCAATTTATAGACATATTCTCTTTTTAAATGGCCAAATTGCTTTAACGAGTTTGAAGGAAATGAACAGTATACACATCTAGTTGGGCAGAATGGAATACTTACATAAAGAGAAATTTTATTTTTGTCTATCGGATACATAAATAAGCGTTCTCTTTTAGCTATTTCAAGAGCTAAATCTATTTTCTCATCCATTATAAAATAGTTCTCTTTTAGAATAGTTCTTATACTATCATCATCTAGTTTTTCATCCATCAGATTGTGGACAATTTTGACTGGTCTGATACCAGTCAAAATGCCCCATGGAACATAAGAATTAAATATTTGTTTAAGTACTATAAACATACTTTTTTTAATACTTTCTTTGCATAATTTTCTAATCTTTCTCTTACTTTCACTGTCTAGTCTATCTAAAAACTCTTCAATCGTATTATTATTACAAAATCCATTTAAAAACTCCGTATTTATATCTTTGATATTTTGTATTGATTCATACTTTAAGTTACCACCTTCATAATATTCAGTAATTGAAAGTAAAGTATCATTTTCACAAATCAATCTATTTATTAAATATCTTGACTCTATACTATTGCTACAATCAGCAAAGTCATTAAATTTAAATTCACTAGTAAACAATTTTATAAGTTCTGCTACTTCATACTTATAATCATGTCCTTTTAAAAAAACATCCAACATCAACTTAACTCCTTCTATTTAAACACTAGAAGAACCCCATCACTGATACATTTATTAAATATTTGATACTATTTTTAAATATTAATATAAAATTACATGTAAGGATTTGTCTTCTTTTCAACACCTAAAGTACTAGTTGGCCCATGACCAGGATATACTCTAACAGCATCTTCATATTTACATAATTTTTTAAGTGATTTCTCCATTTGGTGGAAATCTCCACTATATAAATCAGTTCTACCAATACTTCCAGCAAACAAAGTATCTCCTGTGAACATGTCATCTTCAACTCTTATACACATACATCCTTGTGTATGACCTGGTGTATGCAAGAAAGTCATTTTTAATTCACCAAGTTCCATTTTATCTTTATCATTTACATATATATCTGCATCAAATTCTTGTGCGCCACATCTCATTGTGTAACTTAAGTTTTTATTTTTATCATTTAATAATTCTTTTTCATCAGTATGTGCAACTACCTTAGCACCAGTCTTATCTTTAATATCTTTAACATACCCTATATGGTCACCATGTCCATGAGTAAGAATTATATATTCAACATTCAATCCATTTTCTTTGACAAAGCTTAATGTATCTACTAAACTTCCTCCTGGGTCTATAACTGCACATTTTTTAGTTTTTTCATCACCTAACACATAAGTGTTTACTCCAAAATAACTGTCTACAAATTTTTTTATAACCATTAAAGTTTTCCCCCTTAAAAAGATTTACTTGAGTCTAATAGTATTGTTACTGGTCCATCATTAGTTAATTCTACCATCATATGAGCTGCAAATTGACCTGTACCTACTGTTACACCTTTATCTTTGGCTTTTTTTACAAATTCTTCATACAAATCATTTGCAAGTTCTGGTCTAGCTGCGTTACTAAATCCAGGTCTTCTTCCTTTTCTACAGTCTCCATATAAAGTAAATTGAGATACTACTAAAAGTTCTCCACCTATGTCCATTAGAGATAAATTCATCTTATCATTTTCATCTTCAAAAATTCTTAGGTTTAATATTTTATCAATCATGTAGTCTACATCACTTGATTTATCATCATGAGTCACTCCCAACAGTACTAGCAACCCCTTATTTACTTGACCTATAATGTTTTCATCTACTGTAACTTTAGATGAAGATACTCTTTGTACTACTGCTCTCATATTTTCCTCCCTATTATTTTAACTCTAATTTGTCATTCTATAAATACTTTCTACACCAGGAATTGCTTTTAATTTTTTCATTAGAATTTTCAATTCCTCAGTGTCATTAACTTCTACAAGTAGATTTATACTTACAATACTATCTTTTCCTTTTCTTGCATTTATTCCATTTAAGCTAAGTTTATCCATTGCAACAATATGAGTTATTTCATTAACAATTCCTCTTCTGTCGACAGCCTTTATTTGAATCTCTGCTTCAAACTTGCCTTTACCTGCTGAACTCCATGACACTTCCACTAATCTATTTTGGAAGAAGTCTCCATTGTTATTTGCATTTGGGCAATCCGCTCTGTGTATAGCTACACCTCTACCTTTAGTGATATATCCTACAATCTCATCTCCTGGAAGTGGATTACAACATTTAGCAAACCTTACTAAGATATTATCAAGTCCTTTTACTACAATACCTTGTGATGAATTTTTCTTTCTCTTTTTGCTGTATTCTGTTTCGCTCATATTGTGTTTATTTAAATCTTCTTCTTGCATCTGTTGTTCTTTTTTTACTTTTTTAATTTCTTTTAAATACAAGTCTTTTACTTTAGATACAACTTGAGATGACATTATACCACCATAACCCACAGTGGCAACTAAGTCTTCAACACTTGGCTGATTAAACTTCTTGGCAACTAATGCCATGTATTTTTCAACAAGAGGGTCTTTCTGTGGTATATCATGTTTCTTAAACTCTCTTTCTAATATGGTATTCCCACGGTCAACATTTTCTTCTCTTCTTTCTTTTTTGAAAAATTGTCTAATTCTACTTTTTGCATTTGGTGTTTTTACTATGTTAAGCCAGTCTCTACTTGGACCATTAGAATTAGATGATGTAAGTACTTCAACAATGTTACCATTTTGAAGCTTATAATCAATAGGTACTATTCTTCCATCAATTTTTGCTCCAACACATTTATTTCCTACATTTGTATGGACTCTATAGGCAAAATCTATAGGAGTTGATTCTGCTGGTAATTCAATTACATCTCCTCGTGGAGTAAATACATAAACCTGACTATTAAATACATCTTCTTTAAGTGCATCCATAAATTCTTGTGGGTCTTTTAAATCTTTTTCCCACTCCATCATTTGTCTTAACCACTGAAGCTTTTCTTCAACTTTTACTTCTTTGCCAGAAATACCTTCTTTATATTTCCAGTGTGCTGCAATACCATTTTCTGCTATATTATGCATTTCATGAGTCCTTATTTGTATCTCTAAAGGCTCTCCATCAGGCCCTACAACAGTAGTGTGTAATGATTGGTACATATTTGGCTTTGGCATTGCTATATAGTCTTTAAATCTGCCTGGGATAGGTCTCCATAATGTATGAACTATACCAAGTACAGCATAACAGTCTTTTACATTATCTACCAGTATTCTTACAGCCGTTAAATCAAAAATTTCTTCAAAAGTCTTATGTTTTTTCTGCATCTTTCTATAAATACTGTAAAAATGCTTCGGTCTACCATATACATCACATGGTATACTTAAATCTTTAAACTTATCTTTAAGAAGCTCAACAATCCCTTGTATATAGTCTTCTCTTTGACTTCTCTTCATTGACACTCTATCAACTAATTCATAGTACCCTTCTGGGTCCATAAACCTTAATGCTCTGTCTTCTAATTCCCACTTTATCTTAGATATACCTAATCTGTGGGCTATACCTCCATAAATCTCTAAAGTTTCTTTTGCTTTATACTTTGCTTTTTCTGGAGGCATGTATTTTAACGTTCTCATATTATGCAATCTATCAGCAAGCTTTATAAGTATAACCCTTATATCTTTTGCCATTGCTAGAAACATTTTTCTTAAATTTTCAGATTGAGTTTCTTCTTTTGAACGATATTTTATCTGACCAAGTTTTGTTACTCCATCAACTAAATCCGCTACTTCTTTTCCAAATTCTTTTGTTATGTCTTCATAGGTATATTCTGTATCTTCTACAACATCGTGAAGCAAACCTGCTGTTATAGTTTCAATATCTAATTCCATCTCTATTAAAATATTTGCCACTGCCAATGGATGAATAAAGTATGGTTCCCCAGATTTTCTATATTGTCCATCATGCGCTTTTTTTGCAAGATTGTAGGCTTTTTCAACCTTTTCAAAATTTGCATTAGGTGCATAAACTTTTATCTTTTCAATTATTTCTTGTAATTCTTTATCATGCATATAACCACCTATTTTGTATAAAATTTTAATATATATGAAAATAGTTGGTGCTATACCAACTATTGTAAAAGTACTAGTATTTTATAAGAGAATTAACATCATAGTTAGATAACTTTTCTCTCCCATTTAAGAATTCTAGCTCAATTAAAAATTGCATAGAAACTACTTCTCCACCTAATTTTTCTACAAGCTTAGCAGCAGCTTCCATAGTTCCACCAGTAGCCAATAAATCGTCTACTATTGCCACTTTTTGACCTTTTTTAATTGCATCTTTATGTATTTCTAAAGTATCCGTACCATACTCTAATCCATACTCATAACTCTCAACTTCTCCTGGTAACTTTCCAGGTTTTCTAATTGGAACAAATCCTACTCCTAGTGCATATGCTACAGGTGTACCCATCAAAAATCCTCTTGCTTCTGGACCTACTACTAAATCCACACCCTTGCTTTTCAATTCTTCAGCCATAGAATCTACTGCATATTTAAATGCCTCGCCGTCTTTAAATAGAGTTGTAACATCTTTAAAATCTATACCTGGCTTTGGGAAATCATCAATATTCCTTATAAAGTTTTTTAAATCCATGGGAAACGCCTCCTAATAACTGCTATTGTATTGTTTTTCTAATTTTTTTAAATTATTGAGTATTAAACTCTCATTTAAGTCTAATTTTTTCTGTGGTTTTGGCAATATTCTTATGAGTACAGAATTTTTTTCATAATTTAAATTAAAGTCAAGTAAATTTAATTCTCTAAACACATTCAATATCGTAAAAAACTTTAATGGAATTACATTAAAAGTTCCCTTTATATTTACCATATCCAAATCAATTTCTTTTTTTATAAGTGCTTGTTTATAAATTGTTATAAATTCATCTCTTGATGGAACTATATTACTAACTACATTCTTTAAATATAATAGGTCTGTTTCATTATAATATTTTATAATTTCACTTTCTTCTCTTTTATTCTCATATATATACGAATATTCGCCTTTATTGTATAAATAATCATAAAGAATAATATTATTATATCTTTTTAAGTCTATTTTATCAATATTAGGAGAAAATATAAGCTCTAATTTATCAGTATTTTTGTTAATATCTTCAATAATATTGTAATTTATGTTAAAATCCAAATCTATAAGTGATACATCTGATATTGCTCTATAGAATCCATTTATAGAATTAGATATTATCAATGTCTCTTTTTCAAAATAATCAAATATATTTATATCTGTATTTCCATCAAATAATTCAAAACCAGACTCAGATATATTATACAAGCTTTGTGAATCTTTTGGTATTATTTTTGACATTAATTTTAGCGAAAGTTTGTCATTACTTGCACTTTTAGGTCGAGCTAATCTAATATCTTTAAGTAGAAACTGCACTTTTCTATTTCCCATATAGTTGTTCTCATCTAGTTGGAACAATACATCTACTTTATCTCCTACCTTGAATAATGATTTTAAATGACTCATGTTAAATCCTATACATTCATAGCACTTTTCATTTTCTATGCTTAATTTCAAATGTTGTTGATTTTTACCTATGATTTTTAAGTCTTTTAGAATATAGTTCCTAACTATAAATCTAGGATTAGGATTATTTAATCCAAATGGTTCTAACTTATGTAATTCCTCCACAAGATTTAAACTTATTACATTTTCTTGTAGTTCAAATTCAACATTTACATTTTCTATCATATCATCTTCAGTCAAATTATAATCTGCAAACTTATTTATTTCATTAGCCAAAGCTTCCACATTTTCTGAATTTAAAGACAATCCAGCTGCTTGCTCATGTCCACCAAACCTAGTCATTAAGTCTTTGCACTTTACAAGAGCCTCAAATATATTAAATCCTTTTATTGACCTTGCTGAGCCAGTAGCTTCTCCACCTTCTACACCTAAAAGAATCGTTGGTTTATAGTATTTTTCAGTCAACTTAGATGCTACAATTCCTATTATCCCATGTTGCCAACCTTCTTTAGCTAAAACCAATACTTTATCTTCATTATATCTACTATTGGACTTTAATATTTCCTCAGCTTCATGATACATCTGAGCCTCAATCATCTGTCTTTCATTATTTTTTTCTTCCAATATATTAGCTATTTCAACAGCTTCATCTTTAGATTGAGTAGTAAATAACTCAACACCCAAATAAGAATATCCTAAACGTCCTGATGCATTTATTCTAGGCCCAATTGCAAAGCCTATATGAGAAGAACCTATTTTTTCACTTTCTACACCACAAACTTTTATAAGCTCTCTTAATCCAATATTTTTGCCTTCTTTCATTAATTTTAAACCATTTTTTACAATTATTCTATTTTCATCCACAAGTGGAACAATATCACAAATAGTTGCCAATGTTACTATTTCTAAATAATCATACATACTAGTCTTAAAATCTTCTTCTGGAGTAAGTGCTTGTATCATTTTAAAGGCTACACCACATCCACATAATGCATCAAATGGATAGTTACAATCTTCTTGCTTTGGATTTATTACTGCAAAAGCTGAGGGAATTTCATTTTGGCATTCATGATGGTCTGTTATTATAACATCTATACCCAAATTATTTGCTAGGTTAACCTCAGATACTGATGTAATTCCACAATCAACACTTATAATCAAGTCACATCCCCTAGAGCTTATAAGCTTTATAGCCTCTTCATTTATACCATAGCCTTCTTCTAGTCTATTTGGAATATAGTAATCCACATGATATCCTATACTATTAAAATATAAGCATAAAATAGAAGTAGAAGATACACCATCAACATCATAATCTCCATAAATCCAAATTTTTTCTTTTTTATCAATAGCTGACTTTATTCTATCTACAGCCTTTTGCATATCTTTCATTAATAAAGGGTCTCTTAAATAGTCTAAAGATGGATTCATGAATATTTCTGAATCTTTTTCAGTATATATACCTCTATTTTTTAAAATTTGGCAGATTTCCGGGGAAATATTAAGTTTTTTGCTAAATTCACTTTCCTCTATCTTCCCTTTATATTTCAGTGTCCATTTTTTCAAATTTAATTCCCCCTAATCTTTTTTGTATTTTGACCTAATACTTCTTATAACTAAGCATAGCCCTATTATAAAAGAAATAAAGAACCCTGCTATAGCAGTAAATTTTATCCATATATTATTTTCTATATTTGGTGATGCAATTATAAGTGAAGAACCTACTATGATGGATGCTAATACTAAACTTAATGACATTTGAGAAGTTAATTCTGTTATACAAATTTCTAATTTTGTCATTTTAACATCTTCAATTTGCATTTTTATATTATTTCTTTCTACATTTCTTAAGATTGCTTTTAACTGTTTTGGAATAGTTTTTACATCAAGCAATATCTCTTCCACATTTTGTCTTGAATTTAAAACTACATTCTTAGGATTGAATTTACTTTTATAATGATGCTTCATAAACTCTTTTCCCATAGAGCCAAGAGAAAAATCTGTATTCAAGGTTCTACTTGTACCCTCTAATGTTATAATAGTCTTTGCAAGTGTTACAAACTGTGCAGGCATAATTATCTTATACTGTCTAAAAAATCTAAACAATTCATTTAATATATCTGTCACATTTATCTTTTCTATAGAGATATCATAGTAGTAATGTATTAGATACAGTAAATCCTGTCTAAGACCTTTAACATCAGCTTCTCCATTTAATGCATCCATTTCTATTAATAAGTAAATTATTTTATCAACATTTTTTTCTACACCTGCTAATGCAATTTCATTTAATTGGTTCAAAGTTCTATTATCAATAATTCCAATCATTCCAAAGTCTATATATGCTATCTTGTTTCTGCCAACTATAAATATATTACCTGGATGTGGGTCTGCATGAAAAAAACCATGTGACAATACCTGTATAAAAAAAGACCTAACACCTATTTCGACAATAGTTTTTGTATTGTAGCCTAATTTTCTTATTTTTTCTACATCACTTAACTTTGTGCCATTAACTTTCTCCATTACTAAAATTCTCTTACTGTTATATTCTGAATATACTTTTGGTATATATACTTCATCACTATTTTTAAATATCCTAGAAAATTTAGTTGCATTTATAGATTCAAAATTGTAGTCAAGTTCTCTCATTAATTGAGTTTGAAATTCTTCTATCATTTGCTCTAAATCTAAATTAAAATCTTTTTTTAAGTCTTTTAATGTATGTGCAATAGTTCTAAGAATCTCCAAGTCAGATTTTATTATCTTCTCTATATTTGGCCTTTGAATTTTTACAATCACTTCTTCTCCTGTTTTAAGTATTCCTTCATAAACTTGACCAATTGAAGCTGCTGCTATTGGTTCTTCTTTAAATTCTGAGAATACTTCTTCTATGCTTAAGCCTACTTGTTCTTTAAATATTTCAATGGCTATATTTGAATCAAATTTTTCTACATCATCTCTAAGCTTTGATATTTCATCAATTATATCTTGGTCTAACAAGTCTTTTCTTGTACTCAATATTTGACCTATTTTTACATATGTAGGTCCTAGTTCTTCTAAGACTCTTTTCATTCTCTCACCAGTTGTCATATTTTTTATTTCTTCTGGTGGGTCAAATAGTGGTATTTTATATGCTATGCCCTCTATATTTAATCTTTCTACAATAAAACTAAAACCATACTTTATCAAAATATATCCAATTTCTCTATATCTCTTTAAATTCCTATAACTTATTCTCAAATTTTTTCACTCCTAGAATAGGTATACCCAAAAACTTACACCTTAATTTATCTCTGTCTACGACATTATTTTACTAATTGATACTCTAATATCTTATATCCTCTTTAATATTTAATTTTATCACATATACTAGTAATTTTATTAAATTTCTTTAACTCAGTTAATTTTTATTTTTGACATTTCATACCTATTCTAAACAACTGCTTTCTCAAAATTAAAATACCAACTAACCTAATAAAATAAATTAGTGGTTGCCTCAAAACAAATTTAAGCATGTTTTGAAACAACCACTCTTTAATTGTTATTTTTGATTTTGTGCTGCTTCTAAATACCATTGATATGACTCATCAATATATTTTTTATCTTCTTCAGTAAGTTCTCTAACTACTTTTCCGGGAGAGCCCATTATTAAAACTCCTGGTGGGAACTTTTTATTGGATGTAATTAATGTACCTGCTCCAATTAAAGTGTATTCTCCTATTTCAGCATTATCTAGTATTATTGAACCCATTCCAATTAAAACATTGTCACTAATTTTGCAACCGTGAACTATTGACCTATGCCCTACTGTTACATTATTCCCAATTACAGTATTTTCATCTCCATGTACTATTGAACAGTCTTGTATATTAGTATTTTCTCCAATAGTTATTGGTCCTTCATCTCCTCTAACTACTGCATTGTACCATACACTTGAATCTTTACCGATTTTAACATTTCCAATTATATCTGCTGATTTTGCTACAAAGACACTTTCATCAATTAAAGGTTTATCTTCTAAATACTCTCTAATCATATATAAACAACTCCTTTAAGATATAAATTTAATTATTTGCTCCTTCTAACATTAATTTTGCTTGTATCATAATAGAACATTCTGTACGCTTTCTTTGCATTTCACAGCCCAACTCATATGGTTTTGATATATCATTGTTGAAGTTTATTGCATTTGCATGACATCCACCTGAACAATAGAACTTATTCCAACATTTTTTACACTCTTCCTTAGTATATACATGAGCTTCTCTAAATGTATTTTTTAACTTTTCTGGAAGTACAATTTCTTTATCCAATATATTTGCCATTTTAAATTCTTCATTTCCAACAAATTGATGACATGGGTATATGTCTCCACTTGGTGTTACAGAAAGATACTCATTTCCAGCACCACATCCAGTTATTCTCTTTATTACGCATGGTCCTTGATTTAAATCTATCATAAAATGGAAAAATTTAAATCCATCTCCTTGTAACTGTCTATCTGCATACTCCACCGCAAATTTTTCATATTCATCAAATATTTTTGGTAAATCTTCCTCTCTAAGTGCATATGGATTACTTTCATCTCCAACAACTGGCTCTACAGATGTTAATTTAAACCCTAAATCTGCAAAATGCATAACATCTTTAGAAAAATCTAAGTTATCTCTTGTGAATGTACCTCTTATATAGTAATACTTATCTTTTGCTCTTCCTTCTACAAGTTTTTTAAATCTTGGCAATGTAATATCATAACTACCTTTGTCATTTAAAGTTGGTCTCATATTATCATTGACTTCTTTTCTTCCATCTAAACTTAAAACTACATTATGCATATTTTCATTTATATAATCTATAATTTCATCATTTAACAGAACACCATTTGTAGTTATTGTAAATCTTATATTTTTATTATAATCCTTTTCAATACTTTTTCCATATTCAACTAATTGCTTTACAACTTCAAAGTTCATTAGAGGCTCTCCACCAAAGAAATCTATCTCTAAGTTTTTTCTACTTCCAGAATTGGCAATCAAATAATCTATTGCTGCTTTACCGACTTCAAAACTCATAAGTTCTTTTTCTCCACCAAAATCCCCTTGAGCTGCAAAGCAATACTTACATTTCAAATTACAATCATGTGCTACATTTAAACATAATGCTTTTACTACAGGCTCTCTATGTACAAAGCTTGGATGATATTGATATGTATCTTCTGTATATAAAAGACCTTCTTTTTCTAAATTTAATATTTCTTCATATGCTTCATTTATTTTTTCTTCTTGATATTTAGATTTTAATATATCTAGTACTTCTTCTTTACTTTTTTCTTTATAAAAATCTAATAAATCGTATGCAACATCATCTAATACATGAACAGCTCCTCCATTCACATCTAAAACGATATTATATCCATTCATAGAAAATTTATGTATTATACTCATAACCTACCTCCTAAACTACTATCTATACTAAAGTTTTTTACTGTTTTAATTAAACTTTACCCTTCATTATATCATACAGTTTGCTTAAAATACATACAATACAAAAATGACTTACTACTCGTAAGTCATTTCAATGGATACACTATATCCCCCTAAATTAGCACACTTATACATTAAAAAATAAAGTATATTATGTACTCATAAAATAAAATTTTTGTATCTAATTACTTATTTTATATTTATTAAAAGTATAATAAGTTCTTTTTATAATAATTCTATATAAATAATTTGCTTATTTTGTATTTATTAAACCATAATATTTCTTATAATTATTTCATATAAATAATTGCTTGTTTTTAATTTATCTTTTTTAAATTCTTAATTTCTTTTGGTACCTTGGGTTGATGTATAATCCATGGACAAGTGCTATTTGCTGACAAAATTGCAGTACTCAGTGCTAATGAACTAGCACACTTCATAATTTTCACAATAAACTTTTTCATAATTTAATTCTCCCTCGTACACATTTTACTTATATTCTTTTTAGATTTTAATTTACCTAATACTAGCATTATACAAATCCAAAACATTGCAAAAGCACTATATATAAAGTAATCCATAAATACATTTGATGAAAAACTTGAAACTGTCATTAACAAGACTACTGTAGACATAGATATAGCAATTTTTTTATAAGTTAACTTTTCTATCTCACTTATAGGATTACTTTTATGCTCTACTGGACACATGATGCAAATTCCAATCCAACTAATACTAGCAATAATCATAATAATATTTTTAAATAAATATACATTTAGATTTTCTATAATAAATATTGTAGATAAGATTATAAAAATAAAGGTTAATAGACATCTAAAATAGTTATTTGCATGATACCCTCCAGAAAATTGCCTTATTGGACAGTAACATATTAAAAAAAATAATATATATGTAAATTTCCCAAATAAAAAACCTAAGAGTAGTATGGTCGTTATATTAACTATAAAAGCAATTAATATTTCAAATCCATAAGAATACACCCTAGATTCATGGTTATCTATCATGTTGTTATAAATTAAAACAGATGTCATTTTATCAGCATATCTCTTAAACATTATAACCTCCAGAAAAAAATTTTACATATATAGAATAGCGTCTTTTTTGAGAAAATTCAATATATTTTTCAAAACTAGTTATTGAAATTGTAAAACTGGTCAAAAAAAGACCTATATAATCATTTTGTTATTTTTTATATAATAAAAAAGTTATAATAAAAGAGTTTTATTAAGCTTTATATGCATAAAAGCACATAACTTATAGCATATAAGTTATGTGCTTTTATTTTTATTATAAATCCTTAATTTTATATTTATTTTTATGATATACCTTAGTTTTGCTTTTATTTTCGTAATATATATGTTTAACTTTGTTTTTGCTTCACATATTGAAGTGCTTTTCTATTCTGTTTTACTGCCTCTAAACAAACTTTTTCTGTTTGATTTTCTACATATTCCAAAGCTCTATAATTCTGTTTTACTGCTTCTAAACATATCTTTTCTGTTTGATTTTTAACATATTTTATCATTCTATAATCTTGTCTTACTGCCCTTAAACAAATATCCTCTGTTTGTTCTTTTACATATTTAAGTGCCTCAAAACTTTGATTTACTGCTTCCAAACAAACCTTTTCTGTTTGCTCTTTTACATATTGTATAGCACTGTAATTTTCTTTTACCGCCTCTATACACATTGATTCTGTTTGCTCTTCTATATATTTAAGAATATTTCCATTTTGCTTTACTGCCTCTAAACATACTTTTTCTGTTAGTATCTTTATATAGGTCAATATTTCTTTTATTTCAAAATCTTTAAATGAGCCCCTTATAGCTTCTATACATATTTCTTCTGTCTGTTTCTTTACATATTGTAATACTTTCCCATTTTGTCTTACTGCCTCTAAACAAATATTCTCTGTCTGCTCTTTTACATATTGTAGTGCTCTTCCATCATTTCTTACTGCCTCTAAACAGATTTCTTCCGTCTGCTTATTTACATATTGAAGAGCCATATAACTTCGTCTTACTGCTTCTATACATATTTTTTCTGTCTGTTCATTTACATAATACAAGGCAAAATCATTTTGCTTTACTGCTTCTATACATATTTCTTCTGTCTGTTCTCCTACACAAGGCAATGCACTGTAGTTTTCCTTTACTGCTTCTAAACATATACTATTATTTTGTTCCTTAACATAAGCTAAAGACTTTCCATCTTTTTTTACTGCTTCTAAGCATATTGTTGGAGTCTGTTCTTTTATATCCTTTAATATTTCTGCCACATCATTTTTTGATGCCCTTTCTATTAATTCTAAGCATACCTCTTCTGTCTGCTCTTCAACAAATCTAAAAACTTCCATAACATCATGAGTTGATGCACTTCTTATAGCTTCAATTAATATATTTTCTGTCTTGTCGTTTACATAATATAAGGCTCTATAATTCTGTTTTACAGCTTCTATACATATAGCTTCGGTTTGATTTGTTATGTATTTGAGAGCTTTATAAGTCTGCTTTACTGCCTCCATGCACACCCTATCATTCTTATCTTTTACAAATTCTATTATTGTACCATCTTGCCTTACTGCTAGTAAACACATTTCTTCAGTTTGATTTTCTATGTCTTTTAATTCTCTATAGTCATATTTCACTCTGCTTAAGTCATTTAAATGTACATTATTATCTTCTTCTGAATTATCCTCATTAATTTTTATATCATCCTCAAATTCTTCATCATCTAAATAGTCATCTTTATCTGGCAAAAACATAGATTTAATTTTATTTTTTATATCCATAAAATTAACCTCCTTTAATACGATTTTATCATTAAAGTAAATCATTTTTAAGTATTTATTTAATTAATTTTATATTAAGTTCTTTTAAAAGTCCATTCATTGTCGATAGATTCTATTTTATATTAATAATTTAATTATAAACATGCGGGGTAATAAAGTTAATAGTGGACATTTTTCATCCCATTAGTATATACTATTTATATTTAATACTCATTTATAGTTATTTTTTTCAATTTTTTCATCATTTACTATATCATATTCATTTAATTTATGATATTATTTAAGTATAATATAAGTTTTATAAAGTATATTAAATATATTATAAGATGGAGGTTGAGTAATTTTGAAAGGAAACATAGTACAATATAATTTTGCAGATATAGAGGAAGAAGTATATTCATTGGATTATGCTATAGCATGGAATATAGACGAGGAAAACGTAAACATTATACCATTTACAAATAAATTCTGTAAAGAATCTATAGAATCTTTTTGTTTAGGTAAAATTGACAACTTTGTTGAAATATTAAATGAAGGCTTTGTTGAAAATCATCATTATGTACATTTGGATAAGATGGTAAGTGTTCCTAAGAAAAAAGTTAATTTAGTATATCAACAAGACACATATGGTTCTCTTTTAAGAGATAGCAATAGTAATCTTATTCCTGTAAAAATAACTTCAGAACAATCTAAGTCTATATCAAATAAGGTTGATTTATTTTGTGCTGGTGAAGAAAAATGTTTAATTAATATATTACTAAAGGCTGACCCATCATATGTTTTGGATGTAGATAGCATAAAAGATAAAAACATCTTAAATTTAGGTTATGAATCTATTGATAGATACAAAGAATATAACTTTGATGATGATAAGATTTTAATATTTTTTATAAATAAAAAGCGTTATTCTGTAATTATGAAAAAAACAAATAATTCTAATGGAGATTTAGCTACTAGAAACAATGTTATTAAGGAGTTATTTGCTAATAAAGCAGGAAATATCAACTAATCTTAGGATTTTAATGTGATAATTTTTGATTAAATAATAATATACAAAGTGGGAGTAGAAAAATCTACTCCCACTTATTTATAATAAACAAATAAATCCCTGAATCTATTGAGTGATTATAATTTTTAGATTGTACTAGCTTACATTTTTAAATTTACATTTTAAAATTTAAGGTGCACTTTCTACTCTAAACTTTAATCTCTACATCAATATCATCAACTGTAACACTTACAATTAAATCTTTAATAATCAAACCTTAGACCATATATATTAAAACTCAAATTAAATTCAGGATTTATCTGGATATCACATTAGAATTATACATTCATATTCAATATCTTAAGTTCTTAATTTATTTTACCCTTAATTCTATTATTAAATACTTTTAATTATTTTTCAATACAATATCAAATTTTAACATTAATAATTTTAAGTTTAAATTTATTTCGTAAATCCAGATACTTTCCACACTCCACCATCATTTATAACATCAATATTAATGTCAGAAAAACCTAATTTTCCACCAGCCTTTTCTACCCCATCATTGGCAAATATTACATTATAACTTCTTTTATCTTTTTCTTCTTCTTCTCCTAAATCCATTTTTTCTATATATACAATTGTATCGCTATTAATATAATCTGGTAAATTCATTTCAAATCTAGTATCAGTGAACTACCATCCACTTAACTACCTACGGTAATGTTTGAAGTGGTGGCTTCTTGGTCAAGATAACTATTGTTATCAGTATCTCCAAGCTATTGGGCTAGTTCCTAACCCTTATGATTACCATTTATATGGCTAAGTTTAGTAGATTGATACTTGCTATCTCTATCGTGGAATGCTCCACACTCTGGACATTCCCATTCTCTTAGTCCTAAGTTCTTCACTAATGGATTTTTATATCCACATTTAGAACATAATTGACTAGATGCGAAATTCTTATCTGCTACTATTATTTCTCTACCATACCAATTAGCTTTATATTCTAACATTCTTCTGAACTCCGACCAACTTGCTTCGCTTATAGCTTTCGCTAACTTATGATTTTTCACCATATTCTTTACCTTCAAGTCCTCAATAACTATAACTTGGTTTTCGTGTATTAGTTTAGTTGATAACTTATTTAGGAAATCTGCTCTTTGGTCTGATATCTTTTGATGCAACCTTGCTACCTTCAATCTTGCTTTATATCTATTATTGCTTCCTTTTTGTTTTCTTGATAAGTCCTTTTGTAGTTTAGTTAATCTTTTCTCTGATTTTCTAAAGTGTTTAGGATTATCTACTCTAAATCCATCGCTACATATTGCAAATTCTTTCAATCCAACATCTACACCTATTTTCTTATCAATAGTTTTTAGTTTCTCTATTTCAGTTTCTGCTAATATAGAAATATAATATCTATTACCTGGTGTTCTCGATATAGTACAACTCTTTATTTCTCCATCAAACATTCTATGTTGTTTTATCCTAACCATCGATTTTAGTTTAGGTAATTTTATATATCCATTTTCAATCCTTACAGTACCTTTTTGGTTGTTAGTAGTATAACTATGGTAGTTTATTTTCTTAGATTTGAATTTAGGAAAACCTACTGATTTATCTCTAAAAAAGTTTTTATAGGCTTTATCTAAATTCATTTGTTCATTTGCTAGTGCTAAACTATCAACTTCTTTTAGGAACTCATATTCCTTTTTGTAATGTGCAGGTGTAGGATATTTTATTTTTTTAATATCTAAGTCCTTGTTTTCCTCATATGCTTTAATCCTATAGGATAACATAAGATTATATATAAGTCTGCTACATCCAAAAGTTTTAGCAAAATATTCTTTTTGTTCGCTATTTGGATATAATCTATATTTATATGCTCTTAGCATATTATCCCTACTTTCCTTGATTTTCTATGTATTATTTTACAACATCCAATGGAGCTCCACCAGTTGTTACTAGACAATAATTTTTGCTCCAAAAGTATTCTTTCCATAAGGACTTACGAATACTTAGAAATTCATTCTTTATTCTTCTACTTGATGCTGATTTATAAGCATTTAGGAGTTTAGATATCTCTGTATTTGGTTTTGCTTTGAATAACAAGTGCACATGGTCAATATCATGATTCCATTCTAGCAACTCCACTCCATAATTTGGGGAGATATCTACAAATATATCTTTTAGTCTATCTGATATAGAGTTATCTATTACTTTTCTTCTATATTTTATACACATAACTAAGTGATAGTGTAACAAAAATACTTAATGATTATTACTATCTAATTTCATTGTAGTTACTTCCTTTCAGTTTTTACTACTGATTTTATAATACAATACATTTTTTGAAAATCAAGTAAAATAAATAACCTATCGGTTAGGCTTACATCCTCCATCTCCTATGACGAGGAAGAGGAATTTCGCCATAGGAGGTTAAATATATACTCTTTAAACCATTCACCCTTAATATATATTACCATATTTCAAAAGTACATCCACATAACATTAATACATATTCAGGTGCAATTACCTAAAAAATAAGTCTACAAAAAACACAAACTATAATTAAAGTATTATAAATTTTAATTTATAATAATAAAAAAGCCATAGCGTATAAAATAAACTATGGCTTTTCTTTACTTATTGAGTTATTCATATTATTTATAACATATCTACATGGATATTTTATATAATATAAGTTTGTAAATTACATATTATATATTTTATAAATTACATGTTAAAAGTTGTTTCAATATATCTTTTTATTTCTTCCGCAGTACCCATATTAAGTACTTCATCAGCTAATTTTTTCATATCCGCTTCTTTAACTGAAGTTATTAATTTTCTAGCAGGAAGTATTGATATTGGAGACATAGAAAACTCGTCTAATCCCATACCTAAAAGTATTGGTATCATTTTTTGGTCTCCAGCAGATTCTCCACACATACCTGCCCATTTACCTTCTTTATGTGCATTATCTATAACTGTCTTTATAAGTCTTAAAACAGCTGGATTAAATTGATTGTAAAGATAGCTTATCTTTTGATTCATTCTATCAACTGCACAAGTATATTGTATTAAATCATTAGTTCCTATTGAGAAGAAATCTACATGTTTAGCAAGTATATCAGATATTACAGCAGCAGATGGCACTTCTATCATCATACCGATTTCTACATCTTTAGCATAAGCTATACCTTCAGAATCAAGTTCTGCTAAAACTTCTTTTACAACTTCTTTAGCTTGTAATAATTCTTCTAAAGATGAAATCATAGGGAACATTATTCTCAATCTTCCATGAACACTTGCTCTATATAAAGCTCTTAATTGAGTCTTAAATATATCTGTTCTATCTAAACAAAGTCTTATTGCTCTGTAACCTAAAAATGGATTCATTTCAGGTTCCATAGTCAAGTAACTTAACTCTTTATCTCCACCTATATCTAATGTTCTTATAACTATAGGTTTACCTTCCATTCCTTCTAATACAGCTTTATAAGCTTCATATTGTATTTCCTCAGTTGGGAAAGAATCTCTATCCATATATAAAAATTCTGTTCTATAAAGACCAACACCTTCAGCATCATTCTTTATTAGACCTTCTATATCATTAGGAGTTCCTATATTACCAGCTAATTCCACGTGTTTCCCATCAAGAGTTACTGATTGCTTTCCTTTTAATAATTGTAATGCTTTTCTTTCCTCTTCATACTTAGCTTTTAACTCAGTGTATTTGCTTATAGTTTCTTCATCTGGATTAACGATTACTTCACCAGTATCTCCATTGAAAACTACAAAATCTCCATCTTTAACATTTGAAGTTATATCACTTAGTCCAACGATTGCAGCGATTTCTAAAGTTCTAGACATTATAGCTGTATGAGAAGTTCTTCCACCTATGTCAGTTAAAAATCCTAAAACCATTTTTTTGTTCATAGTTGCTGTATCTGATGGAGTTAAATCATGTGCTATTAATACTACTTCTTCACTTAAAGCAGATAAATCAACAACTTTGATTCCTAGTATATGTCTAAGTATTCTATTTGTAACGTCCTTTATGTCTGCTGCTCTTTCTTTCATATATTCATTGTCCATAGACTCAAACATACTAACAAACATTTCTTTTATTTCATTTAAAGCATATTCTGCATTTACATTTTCAGTTTTGATTTTATCAATTGCAGAACCAATTAACTCTGGGTCTTCTAAAACTAATAAATGTGCTTCAAATATTTCTGCCTCTTCTTCTCCTAATTCTTGAGAAGCTTTTTCCTTAACTTTTATTAATTCTTCTTTAGAAACTACAACTGCATTTTCTAATTTAGCAACTTCCGCTTCAACATTATCTATAGTTTTTTTCTCAATTACTAACTCACTATGCTCAACTACTAACGCTTTCCCTAAAGCAATACCAGGAGAAGCTCCTATTCCTTTGTAAGCCATAACCCTACCTCCTAAAAATATCTTCTGTATTTTGATTCCAAATTTATAATTAAAAATATCTTACTTATTTCATCATTTAAAATATTTATATTTTCATACCCAATTAATAATAATCTTAATCTTCTGATTAAATAAACATGAAAGTAACAAAGAAACTAAATATTTACAAACTTTTGTCTGTATATTTTTAATGTTTCTCTGTTACTTTTACTCTAAGCAATGATTAGATTATAAATACCAAATTTTTAGAAATTATTATATCTACTCTCCAAATCCACTTTCAACTAATTCAACCATTGCTGCTAAAGCTACTTCTTCATCTTCTCCATTTACAACTAATTTTAATTCTTCTCCTTGAGCTAAACCTAAACTCATTATTCCCATGATTGATTTTGCATTTACAGTTTTGTCTTTTGCCACAACTTCTACTGTTGATTTAAACTCAGCAGCCTTCTTAACAAACATTCCTGCTGGTCTAGCATGTAATCCACTTGCATTTTTGATACTAACTACTTTTTCCATTTTTTAAATCCTCCTATAAACCTAACATTTTATATTTTTTAAAATTGTTTTCCTATTTTTTACTTTAATGGCACTTAGTGGTACTTTTTTGTCCTATGGTCATTTTTTGTTCCCACTAGTGCTACAAAAATATTATACTACTAATATACACTTTTTTCGAGTATAATTACAAATTTTTTTTTGTTTTTTATTTAACTTTGACTTTTTAAGTCTTTTATAATACAATTTGTCAATAATTTTGTGTTTTTGTTCTTTTTAATACTGATTTTAGGTCTAATTTCAAAATTTGATGCTAAATTCTTATTAGAATCAATATTTGTATTTACAACATCTATAACCTTATTAAAATCATATAATTTTACCCTATTTATACTATTTTCTTCAAGTTTTTTCTCATATACACAGTAAAATAAATCTTTATATGAAAAATTTTTGGGTAAACCAAGTGTCTCACCAAGCTTTGGTATTACATTTTCCATAACAGTTCTAAGCGAAACATCTCTTTTTATATTCAATAAGTTACAAATACATTGTATTGTTTCATTACTCATTCTTCTAAATCTATCAAAACAATACTCTTCATCATACTTATACTCTACATCAAAGTAATACTTAATACCATCGCATCTTTCATAAGCTTTCATGGTATCTAAATATCCTAATCGAATATTTTTTTCTACATTATCTCTATCTTTATTAAGAGAACCGCCTAAATATTCTGATGGTATTATGGTTTTTATATTTATATTTTGATGTTTATTTAGGTTCATTTTTCCAAGAAAATCATCAATTAACCTAATTACAACAACATCTTCATATCCTTTATCTTCTAAAAGCCCTATTGGCATATTATCACAAAACATTCCATCCAAATACAATTTATCATCCATTACATTTGTTTGGAAAATAGGCAAACTAGAACTAGCAATTAAATAATCAACCAATCTACCTTGTGGCATATCTTCTATATACAATGGATGAGGATTAATTTTTTTATCCCACCAAACCGTAACAAGTCCAAAGTCTTTTTTTGATTTTCTTATTATATCTTCATTTAATGTAGTTTCCATCAAGTGTCTTAATGGGCTTATATCTATACCTTCATTTTTTCTGGCTTTATTTATAAGTTCAAAAACTGCATTGATATTTTTCGTAGTAAAATCTACATTTTTAAATCTCTCATAGCTTTCTTTGTCAATATTCATAAAATGAGTATAATCATAGTTTAGCCATATATCTTCCATTACCTCAATATCGTTTTGAATTATATATGCTCCATTCAAAGCCCCAATTGATGTTCCTGTTACTCCTTGAAATTCTATACCAAGTTCTCTTAAAGCTTTATACGCACCTATTTGATAAGCTCCTTTTGTTCCTCCACCTTCTAAAACTAATCCTTTCATATTATCACCTACTATTTAAAGCGTTCCTAATTTATATTCCTCAGCAAATATTAATTCAAAAAACTACTTTTAGCTATTGGAGAAAAATAAAATTGTACAAATTTATTTTTATTTTATCAAAAAAATATTCAAAAGTATATATTTTTAATATTTTTTATATGGTTAACTTTTTCTTTATCAATTTAGATAAATTATTAACATTCAACATATTTTTTCATATCCATACTTATTTATATTCCCAAAGAATCTATTACTAATTTATCTATTTTTATCTGCAATTTTTCTACTCTGTCTTTGTCTATTGTTTCATTTAATAAAATTGATATTATTTGTTTTGATAAATCCTCTATTGCTTCATAATTATTATCTCTAAAAATTCTTATCTTCATAACCTTATTAGGATAATAATCATATATATTTTTACTCATTTTTTTAGCTGTTATTTTAAAGTATTTATCATATACACTAGAATTTAAAATTCCAACTAAATATTCATATGAAAATTTATCTAAATACTCATCTTTTATGAAAAAAGAATATACATCTGCACTTGAAAAATTATTATCATAATCTATAGCAAACCTATTTTCTTTGGATTTATATGGATACATTATCTTTTTTCTTTCGAAAAAAAGCTTTTCTCTACCCCATTGAAGCTCATACCACTTTCTTATTCCACTTTTACATTCTCTTCTGTTTTCTAATTTAGTCTTATACACACCTATAATTTCATCAAGTATTTTTTTGTTTTTAACCTCGTCATCTATATCATTTGAGTATATTAACTTATATTTACTTTTCTCTACTACATACTTGTTTATATTTTTGCTTTTTATCCAATCTTTTAAAAGCTTCTCATCTACAAAATTTAATTTTAAATCCCCTTCACTTAAAATAAAAGCCTTATCACATCCTGTAATTATGCCTTGAAAGCTTACAGCTATGTCTTCTAGGCTATATTTACCTTTTTCTTGTATTTTATTATAAAAAGATTCATTATCCTTATTTACAATTATCCATTCATCAGAAAGCAAGTTTTGATTTATATTAAAATATTCAAATTTACTACTATTTAAAAGTTCTTCTAGTGTTTCAAATTTATTTATAGATACATCTTCATTCTTTATTCTAAATATATCTATAGGCGTATCATTCAATTTTTTTTTATTAAAAGTAAGAATACAACTAGAAACACCTATATTTTTAAATATATTTGCACCCAAAAAATCTACTATTTCTTTAATATTAACATTTGACTTAATATAATCTCTCAAATCTTTTCCTGACAAACTTTCTAAGAAATATCTCGGCGTTATAACACTTCCAGTTCCTCCACATTTTAAGATATCTATAATCTTTTTATAAAAACAAAAATATAAGTCAGCTTTATCTTTATAAACTTCACTGTACTTTTCTAAAAGAAATTTTTTATATTTTTTTTCAAGTTTTTTATGTCCAATATACGGAGGATTACCAACTATGTAATCAAACTTATATCGCCAGTTTTTCTTTAGACTATCACAACAAAATAGGTTGATTTTAATACCTTCATCTTCTAAATCATTCGTTGTCTTTTTGTTTTTTAAGCTATCCTTTAGTATATTTATAGCATTTTCATCGATATCAGCACCATATATACAATAGTTCAATATATGATTGTGTATATTATCAATCTGCCAATAATTTTCATCATATTTATTTTTTAATTCATAAATATTTTTTTCAAATAAGTCATATAAAATATCATATACTTCCAAAAGAAAGTTCCCACATCCACAAGATATGTCAAGAATTCTCGGATATGGATTTTTAATTATATCGTGATTTCTCAAGGTTTTTTTAACAATATAATCGACAATGATTTTAGGTGTATAGTATATTCCACCTGCTTTTTTAGTATCTACATCTAAACTATTCTCATACTCTTTAGATAATAGAAAATTATCTTGAGATATATCATCCATAACTGAAAACCTCCAACTATTAGCTAAGCTAAAAATTTATTATTCTAATATCTGTCTTATAGATTTTCTTGATAAAAGTTTATAGATTTCTTTTTCTATCTCTAGTAATTCCTGATTTACCTTGCAACCTTTTAAACAATTACTACAATTAGATACATATCTAGTACATTTATTTATATATATTTTCCCATCAATTATTTCTACAATTGTTCTCAAACTTATTGTATCCAATGATACATTTAACATGTATTTCTTTCCATCTTCTTTATTAAAAGTAAGTAAATTATTTGCACAAAGTTTTCTAAGTAGTTTATATAGTGTTAATATTGGTATATCTTCATTCTTTAATATTGTTTTGACATCTATTGGATTATTTTCTCCATTATTAAATATAGCTCTTACAATTCTTATTGCATAATCTACGTCTTCTGAAATCATTATTCCACCTCCTCAACTGCCATATATTCTTTCAAAAGACTCTCTTCTAAACTTATATTACTTCTTCCAGTAAGAAGTTCCTTGTAACTACATTCATCTATTGGCTTAGAAAATACATAACCTTGTATAAAATTACATCCCATATTATTTAAAACTTTAACTTGTTCCATATCCTCTACACCTTCACATATAACAGCTAGATTTAAATCGTGCGAAAGATTAACAATGGCTTTTATCATAACCTTTGTTTTTGAGTTGGTTACTATATCTAATATAAGTGACCTATCAATTTTTATAACATCTACTGGTATCCCCTTAAGATTGATAAAATTTGAGTTCCCTATGCCAAAGTCATCCAATGATATATTCATACCTAAAGATTTAATTTCATAAAGTCTCTCACTAATAAATTTTACATCATTTAAAGCTGTTGTTTCTGTTATTTCTATTTCTACAAGTTTTCTAGGAACATTATATGTATCAAACATCGACTTAAAAAAATCTACTAAATCATTCTTATAAAGTTCTACTCTAGATAAATTTATTGAAACTGGTAAAACATTTATCCCTTCTGAAATCCATTTATCAATAGTAATAAAAACTTCTTCAATCACCCATCTACCAATATTATTTATCAAACCACTTTTCTCAGCTATAGGTATAAAATTATTTGGAGCAACCATACCTAAGGTTGGATGAATCCATCTTATTAATGCTTCTGAACCTATAATTTTATTTGTACTTGAATCAAATTTAGGTTGGTAGTGAATTATGAACTCTTTGTTTTTAATAGCTAAAAATAAATCTTGTTCTATTTTCATAAGTGATTTTATTTCTTTTTCCATAGCATCATCAAATTCAACATATTCTATATGCTTTAATCCTTTTGATTTAATTCTTGCCATATCAGCATTATCTATGGCTTTTTTTATGTCAATTTCATCATTATTAAATTTATAAATACCAATAGAAGCTTCAATGTTTATATTCATTTTAAAACTATCTATCTGACTCAAGGTCACAATTTTATTTTTAATAAGGTTTGCCAAATTAGGAATCTTTTCATCTCTATCTTCAAGTTTTATTATTAATAAAAAGACATCGCTTTTTAACTTTCCATAAATAGCTTCATTTCCAAAATAATTTTTTAAGTTGTTTGAGATATTGTCTAATGCTTCATCCCCTAGCTTATAACCATATATCTCATTTATAAGTTTAAGTCTGCATAAATCAAAGCATGCTAACACACAATTTTCTCTCTTATTAGCAAATATATAACTTTGAATATGTTGTAAAAAGTCATCATCCTTAGTGATGTTTATAAGTTTATCCAAATTACTTGTGATATCTAAATTAATTTCGTCTTCATATGCCTTAACCTTAAGGTATGAAATAAACATACTTATGCTAAATAAGATTAATAAAAGCAAAATTTGACTCTTAATGTCTATTCCAATATGCTTCGTAAGTAAAACTATTCCCAAAACACCAATTATAATAAAAACTATTTTATTTAACCAACAAATTTTCATTATACTTTTTTTATTCATATAAATTCCCCTATATTATTTTTTAAATTATTTTACAATCAAACTTTTTTTATATTATATATTAATTATAAGGCACAATTGCTAGTAAATCAATCTAACTTAAAATCACATATAAATAACTCCATTTCTACGATTTTATTTCTCTATTTTTTTCAAATACCAACTAATTTTGACAAAAAAAACTATGAAGACAGACATACATAAAACAGTCTGTAGTTTCATAGTTCTTGAATCTAAATAATCTTTTCAGTATGAAATCATACTTTTAATATAATTCACACCTTTGCATTTTTAATTTAACTTTTACATTTAGATAATAATTAAATCATTTGTTTCCCTTAGAATCCAAATATGAAAGTATACCTTGAACAATTCCCTCTGTAAGTTGCTCTTGATATTTCGCATTTATTATTTTTTGCTCTTCTGAAGGCGTTGTTAAAAAACCACACTCTATTAATATAGCTGGCATATTTGATTCTCTAAGTACTTCAAAATTATTTTCAATTATTCCCCTATCCCTTACTTTAACATAAGATGCTATTGTACTTTGAACTGTTTGTGCAAATTCTTTTGAGCCATCTGTAGCTTTATTTCTATACCATGTTTCTATACCCGTTGCTGTATTTCCATTTTTTTCTGCATTTAAGTGTATAGAAACAAGTACATCAGCAGAGCTATTTTTTGCTAAGTTTACTCTATCCATTAATGATACATATGTATCATCAGTTCTAGATACAACTACTTGAATGTCCTTTTGCTTAGCTAATTTATTTGCTAATTTCTTTGAAATTTGTAAAGTGAGGTCTTTTTCATATCTGTTACTAGTTTTACTTTGAGTTCCTTTATCATTTCCTCCATGACCTGGGTCTATAAAGACAGTATATTTTTTGTTTTTATTTTCGTTTTCATCACCAAGGTCAAATTGTTCTGAGTCAACTTTTTGTTGTTGATTTGCTTTATTATTTTTATCCATCCCTTTGACCAAAGCTACTACACCTTGAGTAGCCTTAAATGCAATAAATAAAAATAACGCTGTAAAGCAAATCAGTACTACTAACTTTTTTTTATTTATTTTTCTTTTTTTTCTATTTAGATAGCTGGTATTTTTAGATTTGTTTCTTGAATTATTGTTATTATTGCTTTTCGACATTTCTTCACCCTTCTTGGTATAGATTTTTACATTTTTTCATATTATTAGTGTTATTTTACCACCAAGAAGTTTTTTTTTCAATAATTTAAAATACTCTACAATCTAAAAACTGAAATTTCTTAATTATCCGCCTAAAGTGACATCTTGTGTATCATACCAACTAAAGGCATCTTTTATATCATCACCTCTGAAATCTGGCCAATAATTATCTATAACATAAAAGTCTGCATAAATTGATTGCACAGGCAAGAAACCGCTTAATCTGCGTCTTCCTCCCCATCTAATTATCAAATCCAGTCTTGACACATCAAATGACTGTATGTAATCCTGTATGTTATTCTTATTTACATTTTCTACTCCTGATATATTATTTAAATCCCAATACCATCCATAATTTACCAGTAAATTTGCTCTTATCTGTCCATCTTTAGCTTGAATTCGATTTGTATATGGTAATAATTCTTCTGGGAACATTGGAGATTTTGTGTTTCCAACAACTAGTAAAGCTGCACCTTCTTCTATCAATATATTTGCTGCATCAATACATGCTTTTGTAAACGCTTTTGTCTGAACTGATGGACGTCTTGTATTATCAGTTGTAAATCCATAAAAAGTTACTTCTTCACAACCTAAATCTCTACATAATCTATAAGATTCTAGTCCAGGATTTATTCCACTTTCATATCCTCTATCCTTTGTCATTCCATTTTGACTTGCCCATCTTCTGTTTCCATCTGGGATAATTCCTACATGTTTTGGTACTCTCATTTTTAATCACCTCTTAATAGGTATTATTATCAAATTCTTACATTATTAATCAAAACTGTAACATTAAATACATTTATTTTTATATAATTATGTAGTAAACTAAATTAAGATAGAGTTAAAAAAACTTGGAGGTTTCTCATGAAAAAAATTTTAATGTTGTTTTTTTCAATAATCTTATCCTTTGGAATGGTTAGTTGTTCTTCAAGTAGCGATTATAAAAACGTTTCTACATCAAAAATTGAAAAAGCATTAAAGTCTTCTGATTTGCTTATAAAAGAATCAAAATTTTTTGATGCAAAAGAATTTAATTATTTTAACGATGTAGAAGAAGACATTACACAAGGTTTTGTAATCAATTCTTCTGAAAAATTATATCTAGAAGATATCATTGTCATAAAAACTGACGATGTAAATAAAATCTATAAAACTCTAGAAAATTATAAAAGAGACATGATTCAAGCACCTTTTGGAGAAGGACATGGAGAAAAAAACAATTCTGAAATAGCAAACAGTACTATTGTTGAAAAAGCAGGTAAATATGTTTATTTGATTTCCGCAGAAAATGTATCTCAAATAGAGGACAAAATACTGAGTATCATAAAAAAATAAATATCTTTATTGATGTTTATTAAATATCAATGTAATTTTTATATAAATAAATTTATTTTATCAAAAATTACATTGATATTTTTTATTTATTCAATTAGTATCATTTAACTCTCTTTGATATTTATATTTTTCTTTTTTCCTAAAACTAAACTTATTAATATCAAATCGACCATAATTACAGTCAATACTAAGTATGTCATCCATGCTAATGTATATCCACCAGACATATCATATAGTTAGTTTCTATTTCTGCAATTTCTCCCAATACTTCTTCAAGCTGTAATTTATATGCTTCCTTTAACTTATCATTTATACCAGCCAAAATAATCTTTTTCATTTAGACCACCATCATAGATGGCTATCCAATTTTTATGACTTCTTTTATCTTATCTACAACACCATTTTCAGTATTTCTTTTTGCTCTAAATCTAGCAATTTCTTTCAAATACTCATTTGCATTCTCCATGGCATAGCTATGATAAGCACTCTTCATCATTTCCACATCATTCAATTGGTCACCAAATACCATAGTTTCTTCATATTTTATATCTAACATTCTTTGTACTTTTTTTATGGCACTTCCTTTATTCGCACCTTTTGCAGTTAAGTCAAGCCACTCTACCCCAGAAATACATACTTGAGCTCTATCAGAAAACTTATCAAAGTAGATACTATTGTTATGTTCTGCACCTTTGAAATCATGTATAGCTATCTTTAATATATCACCTTCTACTTCAGTCAAGTCATCTACAATTTTAAACTTTGCATAGTAAGTATTAACTTCTTCTATAAAAGCTTCATCTTTGCTCTCTATATAGGCGTATTTTTTACCACTCATTACAATTTTTTTCCCTTTTATACTTCTTGTTGTCTCTATGATTTCATTTACTAACTCTTTATCCAAAGGATTTGATAATATTTCTTCTCCTTTATATACTACTAATGTTCCATTCTCTGAGATAAACATCATATCATCTTTTATATCTTCAAATTTTTTTATAAGATTTTGATACTGCCTGCCACTTGCAGCAGAAAACATTATTCCCCTCTCTCTTAATTTTTTAAATACTTTATAAAATTCTGGATTTATTTCGCTCTTTTCATCTAACAAAGTTCCATCTAAGTCTGTTGCTATTAATTTTATCATACATTTCCTCCCCCAAATTATATAATTTATGATTATTTTTTATTAATTTTTATCAGTTTAAATTTTCAATTCCTATTATACACCAAAAATTCTAAATTACAATTTACACCTTTTGTAAGATGATATAACTACAATCAGGAAAATATTTTTTCCAATATATACAGTAATTTATAAAAATTTAAATCTTCATATAATTATATTCCAAGAAAATTAATAATAACTACACACTTCCTTCTATAAAATATTATAAAAATAATTATATTATGACAAACTTATGCTAATTTATTGTGTTTTTTATTGCTTATGTAACAATTTTTTAATATAATTAACTATGTGTAATTAAAAAATTTAGAAAGTAGGGGATATTATTGTCAGGACTCAAAAAATTTGTTATATTTCTAGCCCTTTTAGTCATAGCATTTCCTGTCAGTGTATACGGATATGTTTTTACTAAATTAAAAACTATCCAAGATGATAGTATAAATACAGAGGCTCTTAGCAGTAATGACTATAAAAATGAAGAAGATATTACAAATATATTATTATTAGGTACAGATGCAAGACCAGGAGAAGAAGTTTCTCGTTCTGATGCCATGATGATATTAACTATTGATAATAAAAATAAAAGTCTTAAATTAACATCATTAAATAGAGATACGTACGTTAATATACCAGGACATGGAGAGCAAAAATTAACACATGCTTATGTATATGGTCAAGCTAATTTATTAATAGAAACTATAGAAGAAAATTTCCAACTAGATATACAGAATTATGCTGTAGTTGACTTTTTCTCTTTTATGGATATAGTTGATGCTCTAGGAGGGGTTACTGTTACAGTTGATAAGAGTGAAATAAGAGAATTAAACAAATTTATACCTGAAACTTATAAATGGCATAAAAATTCTGACAAAGGCTCTCTTGAGTATATAAGAAGTTCAGGTGAGCAAAAACTAAATGGATATCAAACACTTGCATTTTCTCGTATAAGAAAAAATGATAGTACAGATGAGAGAGATAGAAGACAAAGAAGTGTTATACAAAGTTTAATAAATGGTGTTAAGGATTTACCAGTTACCAAATATCCTAATCTAGTTAATACTATACTTCCATATGTTAAAACTAATATGAGTCCTAATGAAATAATTTCTCTAGGAACAAAACTTTTAAGTATTGGAAACTTAGACTTAAAATCAATGGAATTCCCTCTTTCTACTGAAAATGGTAGAAAAATTGGTAGTGCAGGCTATGTAATTCCTTTTGAAGAATATGAATTAGATGCAATGCACGACTTCATATTTGAAGATATTATGGTTGAAGAGTAAAATATTTATTTACATTAATAAAAAGTTATATACAGAATTTGACAGTAAGTGCATGCCTTTCAAGAAGCAAATTATTTTGTAATTGATAGGTGTGTACTTATTTTTATTGTAAAAAAACATATAAATCTTATTTTTCTTTAAAAATTTAATTAATTTTTTAAAGAGTATACTACACATACTTTTAATTATATATAAATTGACAAATTTTCTTATAAATTATGCCATTGTCTTTTTTTTGTAACTGAAACAAGTATTGAATATATCTCAATACTTTAATATAATTAAGTGTATGCTATTAAAAAATATACAGGAAAAAGAAGAAAGAAGGGGTACTTTTGTCAAAATTAAAGAAATTTGTTATACTACTGGCTTTCTTGGTAGTAATATTCCCTATAAGCGTCTATGGATATTTTTATTATAAATTATCTACTATTCATGACTCAAGCATAAATAGTGATTTATTAGATAATAATGACCATAAAAATGAAAATGGGATAACTAACATACTACTTATGGGAACAGATGCTAGACCAAATGAAGATTCTTCAAGGTCAGATGCTATGATGATATTAACTATTGATAACAAACATAATGATATCAAACTTACATCATTAGCTCGTGATAGCTATGTAGACATCCCTGGTCATGGTAAACAAAAACTTACTCATGCCTATGCTTATGGACAAGCTGATTTGTTAATACAAACAATTGAAGAGAACTTTAATGTTGATATTCAAAATTATGCTTGTGTTAATTTCGAATCATTTATGTATATAATTGATGCTATTGGTGGCGTTGAAGTTACAATTGAAAAAGGAGAAATACGTGAATTAAATAAATTTATTCCTGAAACTTATGGTTGGAATAAAAGTGATGATAAAGGTAGCATACAATATATTAGAAAATCTGGAGTACAAACTTTAAATGGATATCAAGCATTATCTTTTGCACGTATCAGACATAATGATACAGCTTTTGCAAGAGATGGAAGACAAAGAGAGATTATACAAGCTATAATCAAGAAAACAGAAACGTTACCTGTTACTAAATATCCAGGTTTATTAGATGCTGTTCTTCCATATGTTAAAACTAATATGAAGCCTAATGCAATACTTTCTCTAGGAGCTCAAGTTTTAAAAATGGGTGACTTAAATGTTAAACAATTTGAATTCCCTATTGATGATGAAATTCATAGTACAGGTGGTATATATGGAAAAGCTGGTTGGGTTCTTAGATTTGATCCAGATACTTTAGATATATTACATGATTTTATATTTAATGATATAGAATTTAAACAATAATAACACTAAAAAACATTTAATACAAATATTATTATAAAATATAAGATTAAATATAGAAAAAGAACTATATTACATAATTATTTTCAAGTTATTATCCATGCTTGATTATAAAATGTATATAGTTCTTTTTTTAATTTCTACTTTTATTTAATACTTTTTAATTTAACATTTTCCAATTTAATACTTTTATTTTAATTTGCCTTTATAGAATTTATAATATAGCATCTTTATTAAATTCTTACTACTGAACTAAGTTTAATAAACTGTTTAATGCAGTTTGATTTATGCCATCTCCAGCTTCATATACTAGGCTTGTCTTTTTAGGCTCTAGAGCAGTTTTCTGAGCAGATGTTACACTATTTCCAAGCATAACTACTGGTGATTTTAATTTTGCTGCTAAAGGTCCTGATGTTAATGCATCTACTAACTGATTACTCTTACTTACAAATATTGATGAATATTCAGCATTTGGATAGAATTTCTGTATTACTTTTCCATTTGTTTCTTCTCTATTTTCTCCAGCTATTCTATTTTTAGATACATCATTTGTAATAACTTTATCTAATTTACTTATTACTGAATCAGATATACTTAAATTACCACCGATAAAGTATGCATCTTTTACATTTAAGTCTGATACCCAGTTATAGATTTCATCACTTACATTATCTTTTGATACTAATACGATTGGCTGTTTTTCTTCTCCTGCTTTTGAAGCTATAGAAAGAGAATCTGCTTCACCTGTACCACTTGTTATATATAGTTTGTCTACTGGATTAGTCTTAGCTAATTCTTTTGCTATTAAAAGAGATGTGCTATATCTATCTGAGCCACCTACTCTGTTTATTGATACATTTGATAATGTATCTTTTATCTCACTTTCAATTTTATCTCCAATAGAACTATTTCCTCCTATTAAGATAACTTTACTTGGATTAAGTCTTTTTATTTCATTTTTGGTAGATGTTGGTATGTCACCCTTATTTACTAATAATATAGGTGCATCATTTGCAGTAGCAAGTGGAGTTGATGTTATACCATCTACTATAGAATATCCATTTACTAATACTACTGTATCTGAATTTGTAGCCCATCCTTTTTTACTTATTGCAACTGCTGTATCATATCTTTCAGCACCTCTTAATTTTTCCACCTTGACATTAGATGGTGGAGTCACTGGCTGTTCATTGCTGTCAGAGTACAAGCTCTTTAAATCATTTTGTATAGATGTACTATTTGCTATATCTTTAGCTGAAAAATACATACTACCCTTTATTTCACTATATTTTCTATTTAATGTTACTTGCTTAACTATTTCTTTTGCTATGTTTTGCCCATTATAACTTGATTGCCCTTGCTTATATATACCTTGTCCTATGTATAAATCTACATTTGTTCCTTTTACTTCATTTGCCCACCATGCTACTAATTTAGAGTAATCTGCAGCTTTAAGACCAATTGGCCAGTAAAGTTGTGGAACTACGTAATCAACTAATCCTTGTTTTATCCATGCTCTTGTATCTGCATATGTACCTACATAACTTTCATTACCTGATGTATCTGAACCTGTTGGGTCACTACTCTTATTTCTCCATATTCCAGCTGGACTCACACCAAACACAACTTCAGGCTTTATACTCTTTATAGATGCCTTTACATCTCTAAGTAGAGTATTTACATTTTCTCTTCTCCAATTGTCTTTGTTTTGTCCTTGTCCATATTTTTGATATGTAGCAGTATCATTGAAGCTTACTCCTGGATAGAAATAATCATCGAAATGAACACCATCTATATCATAATTTTGAACTACCTCTGCTATACTATCAACTATGTACTTTCTAACTTCTGGTAGACCTGGGTCATAGTAATACTTATTTCCATGTTTAACTACCCAACTTGGGTTTTTCTTTGCTGGATGGTTTGCTGGCAACTTATCTATGCTCTCATCTGCCATAGTTATTCTGTATGGATTAAACCATGCGTGAAATTCCATTCCTCTTTTGTGTGCTTCTTCTATTAAAAATGGTAATGGGTCATATCCAGGGTCTTTACCTTGAGTACCTGTAAGATATTCAGACCATGGATTTATATTTGATTTATATAAAGCATCTGATTTTGGTCTTACTTGAACCACTGCTGTGTTTATCCCTGAACTTTTTAATTTGTCTAATAGGTCTGTGTATTCCTTTTTTTGCTTGGCTTCATTATTTTTAGTCTTAGGCCAATCTAAGTTATAAACTGTAGATATCCAAGCTGCTCTCATTTCCTTATCATTTGACGAATCAGCAAATGAACTTACACTACACATTGTAAGTGTCATTACCAACGATAATAGTAATATACTTATCTTTTTCATTTCATCCCCCTTAATTTCTTAAATTTATTTTTTTCTACAATATACTCCTTACTAAGTATATCTAAAATTCATATTATCTGTCAAATATTGAATAATATAGTTAATATTTATATTTAATATTTGATTATAATATGAAATAATTTATTATAAAAAAAACAGCAAAGAAATTTATCTTCTTTGCTGTTTTTATAACGTTCATCACTATTTTAATATTAATTAATACTTCACTCTCTATGTAAAACATTAAACATAACTGTATTTAATGTTAATATTCAATCCTATGTAAATTAAATCTATTATTATTGTAAAACACGTGTAGCAGTTATAAGTCTTCTAGCATAATTAGTTCCTGGAGCCATACTAGTAACTTTTACTACATCTCCTGTTTGTGGTGAATGTATAAATTTAGAATCTCCTATATACAACCCAACATGATTTATTGAACCACCTGAACCAAAGAAAACTAAATCTCCTGCTTTTAATTCTGCTCTAGATACTTTCTTTCCTACTGTTGCTTGTGATCTTGATACTCTTGGCAAATTAACTCCTGCTCCATTTTTGTAAACATAAGAAGTGAACCCAGAACAATCAAAAGAGTTTGGTCCAGTTGCTCCCCATCTATATGGTTTACCTTGTTGCTTAAATGCTAAGTTTAAAACATTTTGTACCTTTGCGTCTACATTTCCACCTTCAATAGTTAAATAATCTCCATTTACCCATCCTGTAACATTGTCAACTGTTTTTATTTTTATCCATCCATTTGAATGTAATTCTAAAACTTCAACTTTGTCACCTGTGTTTATCTTTCCTACTATTGCATCATTTGCACTAGCTCCACTTCTCATGTTTAAGAAGTCACATTGATCTACTGTCGCAGTCATAGGTGAATTAGATAACTCTGCTGCACTAGCTGTTATTGCTCCCGCCTCCACTGTAACAACTCCTGCTATTAACACCATCGCTATAAATTTTTTCAATATATGTTTTTTATTTTTAATATTCATCATAATCTCAAATACCTAATCCTTTCGAAAATTTAACATTTTGTTCCTTCGTTTCCAATTCCTAATTAACATTCTAACTTACATCAAAATAAATTGCAACCTTTTTTGTAATCTTTTTGTAATCTTTTTGTAATCTTTTGTTTCTTTTTAGTCTCTATTTGTTTCTTTTTGCTCCCCCTGGTTACAAATTAGAAATATATTCTACTTATCTCGAGTTATTGCAATTTCCTTGATATTAGCATCTTCTGGTTTAATGTAAGTTGGTACTAATTTTCTCATTACACTATCTATTTTTTCAGTTTCTTCATTGTTTGTAATTTCTTTTAAAAGTTTTAAGTATTTTGTTATTTCTTCTCTATCAACATCTATTGGCCTACCAATAAAAATCTTTTTATGCTCTGTATCTAACAGACCTTCTTCTGACATAAGAAGTTCTTCATACAATTTTTCTCCTGGTCTAAGACCAGAAAATTCAATTTTTATATCAACATCTGGTTCAAACCCACTAAATTTTATTAAATTTTTTGCTAAATCCAATATTTTTACAGGCTCTCCCATATCAAGCACAAATACTTCTCCACCTTTAGCCATAGCTCCAGCCTGTATAACAAGTCCTACAGCCTCTGGTATCGTCATAAAATATCTAATGATATCTGGATGTGTAACAGTTACTGGTCCTCCATCTTCAATTTGCTTCTTAAAAAGGGGAATTACACTTCCATTACTTCCAAGTACATTTCCAAATCTAACTGCAACAAACTCAGTCTGACTTTCATCATTCATTGTCTGTATAATCATCTCAGCAGCTCTTTTAGTAGCTCCCATTATATTTGTAGGATTTACAGCTTTATCTGTAGATATAAGGACAAACTTCTTAGCTTTATATTTTGAAGATAAACCTGCTATATTTAAAGTTCCAAATATATTATTCTTTATAGCTTCACCAGGGCTTGACTCCATAAGAGGAACATGTTTATGAGCTGCTGCATGGAACACTACTTCTGGCTTATATTTATTAAATATTTCATCCATTCTTTTTTCTTCTCTTATTGAAGCTATTATTGCTTTTAAATCCAGCTTGTTTTTATATTTTCTAAGCAATTCTTGTTGTATTGCATAAGCATTATTCTCATAATTATCAACTATAATAAGCTCTTTAGGATTAAATCCTGCAATCTGTCTGCAAAGCTCTGAACCAATTGAGCCTCCTCCTCCAGTTACAAGGATTACTTTTCCTTCAATGTAGTTACTTATCTCTTTTAAATTTGTTCTTATAGGCTCTCTACCCAATAAGTCTTCTATTTCTACCTCTCTAATCTGTTTTATGTCAACTTTTCCATCTATAATTTCATAAATCCCTGGTATTGTCTTTATTTTACAATTAGTATTTTTACACATATCAATAATTTCTTTTTTTCTGCGTTTTTCTATGTTCGCAATAGAAAAAATTATTTCATCTACTTTATATTCTTCAACTATATCATTTATCTTTGAAGTTGTTCCTACAATCTTTACATTATGAATTATTCTTCCGATTTTATTTTTATCATCATCGATTATAGCTACTGCGACTTTTTTAAGTTCTGGATTTCGCTTTAATTCTTGTATAACCATCTCTCCAGCATCTCCTGCTCCAATTATAAGAATGTTAGAAACCTTCCCTCTAGAATAGGTTTTATTCATGACTATTCTTATAGCTCTGTACCCTATTCTCACTCCACTTGTAAACATTATAATGAATATCGTATTTAATACATAAAGCATTATAGGATAATCGAGTCCCAATATTCTATTTATCACATAAGCTGGAATTAGATAAGCTAAAGTTGCAATAAAAATCGAAATAATTTCTTCTTCTCCTGCATATCTCCACAATGTGTTGTAACACTTAAACAATCTAAATGATACTATATGGAGTACAATATATATACAAACTGAAATTATTACATTATTAACATTGAATACATCTAAATTTCCTGTCAAACTCAAAGACATTCGAAATGCTACTAGCACGCTACAAATATCTAGAATTAATAATGTTAGTTGTCTAAATTTATATTTTTTAAAAAGCTTATTAAAAAAGCTTTCTTTCTCTAAATCTATACTTTCTCGCATAACTAGAAGCCCTCCATTAAACAGCAAAAGCTACGCACCTAAGCATAGCCAACAACATCTATCTTTTGCTGTATTTTTCAATTCTTATTTTTTATATTTATCTAATATAGAGTCGTATATTTTTGCTATATCATTAAAGTTTAAATTAACTTCATAATTTTCTCTAACAAACTGACGCCCTTTTTTACCCATATTAAGTCTAAGTTCATCATTTTCCATTAGCTTTATTATAGCATTTTTTATTTCTTCTGGTTGCTTTGGCTCTACAATTAGCCCAGTTTCATTTTTCAATACAGATTCTGGATGTCCACCTACATTTGTAACAATGACAGGAACTTCACAAGACTCTGATTCTATTGCAGCTACACCAAACCCCTCTCTCAAAGAAGGAAATACAGTTACATCAAAAGAATTAAAAGTCTTACTGACATCCTCTGGAGATATTCTACCTAAAAATTGAACATCTTCTTCTAGTCCTAATTCCTTAGTCAAATTCACTAAGTTATCCATTTGACTTCCAGAACCACCTATTTTTAAAATTATTTTCTTTTCTTTATATTCATCTTTCAACATCTTAAATGCTTGTACTAAATATTCAATTCCATATTTTTTTTCCAAACTCTTTATAATTCCTATTACAAAAGCATCTTCTTTTTCTACTTCCATAGGTTTAAATCTATCCATATCTACTCCGAAAAAGGTTACATCTACATGCTTAGTTGTATATTTATTAGCTTCTTTAGCCATGTCTCTACTATTTGAAAATATATAATCTGCTTTTCTAAAGTTATGTTTTATAATTTGTTTTTGTATAAAACCATTGTTTGGGAAATCGTAAATATCAGTACCCCAAACAGAAATAATATATGGATGATACCCAAGTAAACTCCCTATAAATCCATAGCTACTTGCATATTGTGCATGAAGTATATCTGGCTTTATTTCATTTACTAGTTTCTTTATTTGTTTTATTGAACCTAAGTATCCTGTTTTTTTAGAAATATTTTCATTTTTCAGTTCTTCTACGTTAGAACCAAAATCATATATTTTAATTCCTTCCATGTGACCTCCATTTAAAGAGATTACATGAATGTCATATCCTTTATTTTTAAAAAAACTACACCATTTCAAAGTATGAGGATTTGACCCATCAGCCAAATAACAAACAGTCTTCATAATATTTACCTTCCTATCGAATAATACTCAATACCTAGTTCTTTCATATCTTCAAGCTTGTAGCAATTTCTTCCATCTAGAACTAAAGGATTTTTCATCTTTTCCTTATACTTATGTATATCATAATTTAAGACATCTTTCCACTCTGTCATTATAAAACATATCTCTGCATCTTCTATTGTATCATCTATAGATTTAGCATAAAGTATAGAATCTCCAAATATTTTCTTAGTATTTTCAACTCCTATTGGGTCAAATGCAGTAACTTTTGCTCCTCTTTCAAGCAAATATTTTATATTTGGGATAGATGGAGCTTCTCTTATATCATCAGTATCTGGCTTAAATGTTAGTCCTAAAACAGCAACTTTCATATCTTGAAAACTCTCTACTAGTTTAGATGCCTTTCTAACTAATTTAAGTTTTTGGCTTTCATTCACTTCTATAGCAGCTTTTACTGTTTTTAACTCATATCCATTATGTTCAGACAACCAGTGAAGAGCTTTTGTATCTTTAGGGAAACAAGAACCTCCATAACCTATACCTGCTTTTAAGAATTTACTTCCTATTCTATCATCATAACTCATTCCTAAGGCAACATCTTCCACATTAGCTCCTGCTATCTCACAAAGATTTGCAATATCATTCATAAAAGATATCTTAAGTGCTAAAAAATTATTTGATGCATATTTTATCATTTCAGCACTATTTCTATTGGTTACTATTATAGGTTGATTAAAAGGTTTATAGATTTCTTCCAGTATTTCTCTTGCCCACTCACTTTCCACTCCTATAACGATTCTTGAAGCATGTAAAGTATCTCTTACTGCGCTACCTTGTGATAAAAACTCTGGATTAGATGCAAGTTCAACTTTCACATCATTTTTTAAGTTTCTATTTATATAATCTTCTATTTCTTCATTTGTTCCAATTGGTACTGTAGATTTTATTACTACTAAAGTATCTTTTGTTACAGTTTCAGCTATTTGCTTTGCAACTGCCTTTATATAATCTAAATTAGCTGAACCATCACTTCTTTCAGGAGTTCCCACAGCTATTAGTATTATATCTACATCTTCATAAGCTTTTTTATAATCTGTAGTATAATTTATTCTTCCTTTTTTATAATTTCTAACCATAAGTTCTTCTAGGCCTTCTTCATATATAGGTGCTATCCCAAGTTGCATCGATTTAACTTTGTGTTCATCTATATCAACACAAATTACATTTTCATTGCCTACCTCTGCTAGACAAACACCTGTTACTAGCCCTACATATCCAGTCCCAGCTATAGCTATTTTCATTTTTTTACCTCCAAGTATATAAAACTTATACTCTTTTTTTAATGGCATTAAAAACATAGAAACAAAATACATATAGACTTTTTGGTAAACTTAAATTTTCAACATTTCTATAAGTATTCCAAGTTCGTTTTAATGCTTTTATCTTATTGCTTGATATAGAATTCCCAACTAGCCTATAATTCACTAAAGCTTCTTGAATTCCATATGCATATTTTTCCTTTTTAAGTAATTGTAACCAAGTTGCAGTATCTTGTCCTCTTCTTACTAAAGGCATACTAAATTCACCTATGACATCCTTATCGATGACTACAGTAGAACACCCTATTATAGTATTTCTAAGTAATCCTTCATAGTCAATCTTTTTAGGTGCTCTTGCAACTTTACTCGTTTTTGTTCCATCTTGTCTCATATATCTATAAGATGTAAAAGAAAACCCGATATTTTCTTTTAACATATATCCTATCTGAATTTCTAACTTTTTACTCTCCCATAAATCATCACTATCTACAAATGCAATAAATCTACCTTCCGCATTTTCAATACCAACATTCCTAGATACTGCAGCTCCAGAATTTTTTTCAAGCTTTATATATTTTATTCTAGCATCTTCTTTTTGAAAACTTTTTATAATTTCACTTGAATTGTCCTTAGAACAATCATCCACTAATAAAAGCTGCCAATTTTTATAAGTTTGATTTTGGATTGACTTTATTGTCTCTGATAAAAACTCTTCTGAATTATATACAGGAGTAATTATCGATACTAAAGGCTCATTCATATTTTTACTCTCCTTATATAGCAACTAGCAGTACTATACCAACAAGTTTACTTAGATACTAACTTTTTTTGTCCAATATATTTGTAATATCCTAATGGGAACAACACTAAATACAATAATTTATCAGATATTTTTTTGATTTCGCCAAAATAATGACTCTCAGATAACAATGAGTATCTAGCTAAATTTATGTAATTCTTTATCCACATATATGGATATCTACCTAAAGGATATGTATTTTGATTTATTAAATATAAAAACTCTAATGCTCTACCTTTTAATGCATTTTTATTTAATATATTCTTAGTCAAACCATCATCCAAATAATCTCTTATTATCATAGGTTTGTTTACACATTTAACTTTATAGTATTTAGACATTTCATTCCATACTACACTTTCTGGTAAAAATCTCACTTCTTTTCTTTCTGGAAAAGGAAATTTTATAAGCTCATCAGTTACAAATACTATGCTTTTATCTCCCTTAACACCATATTTAAAATATAGGTCTGCAAAGTGACATATTTTTTTATCCTCAGGCATTTCTGTGCCTATTAAATCTCCACTTGGGTATACACAAAGTCCAACAACCCCACTAAATCCTTCTTTATTTTCTACAGAATTCCATTCATCATTAGCAATTTCAAGAGAATCTTTAATTAAACCATCATCACTATCTACAATGAAAAATAGTTCTCCATCTGCATTTTTTACACCTAGATTTATTGCAGTATGCTTTCCTCCATTTTCTTTGTATATATATCTTATATTTAATTTATCTTCTGATATAAATTTTTCAACTAATTCTTTAGTACCATCACTACTTCCATCATCAACAATCAACCATTCAAAGTCGTTGAAATCATATGTTTGAGCTTTTAAATCATTATACAAATTTTCAAGTAAATGTGCTCTATTATATGTTGGAGTAAATACAGTAAATTTATATTTATACATTAATTAAATCTTCCTCTCTATCTAACTTTTTTTAATTCCATTTATTCCATAATTAATAAAGTAGTATATAGCTTTGTATAGAGGTATTTTTTCTATATTTCTATATATATTCCAAGTCCACATAGCAGCCTTTATCTTATTACCACTAAGGGAGTTACTAGATTTTCTATATAATGCTAAAACTTCATTTATTCCATGAGCGATATGTCCTCTTTTCAATATAGATAACCACAAGACATAATCTTCATGTCTTACACCACTCATTTTAATTTCAAAATCCAATTTAGACTTATCAATTACAACAGTAAGACATCCCAAAATATTTCCCTTTAATAACCTTCTATAATCTACATTAGGTGGCACTTTTATTACTTTATTTAACTTTTTATCATTTTCGTCCATCAGTTCATATGAAGTAAATGAGATTACATAGTCATTTTCTAACATAAAGTTTACTTGTTTTTCTAACTTACTACTATTCCACTGGTCATCACTATCTAAAAAAGCTATAAATTGTCCTGTCGCATTACTTAATGCTAGATTTCTAGCATTAGAGACACCCTTATTAGTCTCAGTCTTTATGCATTTTATTCTACTATCTTGTTGCATATAAGATTTGACTATACTAGGACTATTATCTGTTGAGCAATCATCAATAATTAACATTTCCCATTCTTGATAAGTTTGGTTTAATACTGATTTTATGGTTGCTTCAATAAATTTTTCAGAATTATACATGGGAGTAATTATAGATACTAAATTCTTCTTCATATTACCTTCCTCATCATTTATAAAATATTTATTTAATTTTACTTAATACACAATCATATATCCTCTTGCAGTTCTTATTGTCATTATATCTGAAAAACTTATTTCTTTCATTTTTTTGGTTACCCATAACCTCAAAATTATTTTCAATAATATCAATAAGTTTATTCACAGCTTCATCATTATTATAAGCCAAAGACCCAAACATTTCGCTTTTTAAATCTATATACGAGTCAACTTTTTCCATATATTCATCTAAATCAAATTGATAAAATAAAATAGGTCTGTTCATATAGAGAAAATCTATGGCAACACTTGAATAATCAGTTATGTTTGCAGCTGATTTTCTTATTTCATTTGCTAGAGTTACCCCTTTATCTAAAAATACAATTCGTTTACCAGTTATGTTTTCTTTTATGTCATCTATAAACTCATGCATAAGATGATGCATATAAATTTTTACATTTATATCTTTCTCATCTAATATTTTATTTAATTTATCATCATTCAAGAAATTCATTATATTTTTAAAATAATCTGTATCTGTAAATTTTCCTGAACTAAATTTTATCCAGTCTCTCCATGTAGGAGTATATAATATATCTCGTGTTTGTGCAACTTCATTTGTTGGTAAATTGTCATATCTTGCATTTCCAATTATATAAACTGAGTCATCTAACATTCCCCAATCATTTACCATGACATCTCTTTCAAACTCAGAACTTGCTGTAACTATATTATAACTTTTATATAGGTTATCTATAATATTTTTAAACTTTTTATTCATTGGCTTTCTCTTTTTAAAACTTATCGTTCCATGATTTAAGAATACTTTTATCGTCTTTTTATGGAAATAATTAAGAACAGGTACAGCAAAGTTATAAGGTGCTATATCTGCTGATGGCGCATGTGAAAATACTATAGCTTTTGAATTGTAATAATATAGATAGTTTTCTACACTTCCTCTTATTAATTTCTTGCCTGGAATTTTATTGAATACTTTACTGTCTTTATTTACTACCCAATAAGTTTCTACATCATTATGTTCTTTCAACATATACTCATAAAAGAACTTGGCATTATCATTGTATATATCTCCTGAATGTCCACCTATAAGCCAAATATTTCTACCATTAAACTTATGCTTACTAAATGGATACATAAAAAAAGCCAAAAGCATATTTATTAAAAATTTAACCTTGTCCATAAACACCATCCTCATTATAACTTATACTGTCTAAATCCATTAATTCTTCCTTTTATAGTGGCACTATGATAATCTTTGTTGGAACTCAATATAAGACCGCCTATATTTCTTACAAGCTTTGATGCCATAACCTTTACAAACTTATAATTCTTTCTATAGACTATTTCTTTTTTGCAAATGGCTCCAAAACCTCTTCCATAGTTATAATCTTTTTGATACTTTTCTTTAGATTTAGAATGTTTTTTTGCAGGATGGTAAATTATATCATTCCCAAAGTATTTTCCTTTAAATCCTAAACTCAACAGGTTTAAAACATAATCTATCTCTTCACCAGCACCAAAATCTCCACCAACACCTAATTTTTCGTCAAATCGTGTATATTCTTTTTCTCCAAAATCAACAAAAAAAGTTATGGATGTTATAGTATTTAAAACGTTGGAACTTGTGATATCACAAGTTCCATCATACATTTTCTTAAATGCATCAATTTTATTTGCATCCATAGTTTTACAACTGTATATTTTATAATCTTTATTTTTATTAAAGAAGTTTGTAACTTTTTCTAATGTATCATTTTCGTAGACACAGTCATCATCAGGAAAACCTATAATTTGTCCTTTAGCATTATCTATGCCTACATTTCTGTTATAACTTAATCCTAGCTTATCGCTTTTTATATACTTTATATCTAACTTATCAACGTATTTATCAACTATCTCCTTAACTTTGTTATTATCATTTTGATCTATTACTATAAGTTCAAAGTTCTTGTAAGTTTGATTTTCTAAGCTATCCATAAGTAAGTATATATCATCATATCTATTTAATGTTGGCATTATTAATGATATTAACATTACTACCTCCTACTTTTCATTTTCCACAAATCTACCTCTCTTTTATCATTTAATATTACTTCTTTTATTAGTAATACTATTGTGAAACTAAATGAAGCTTCTAATAATAAATTTTCTGCAAAAGAATATAGTAAAAATATGAATAAAGCTACTAAATACTCTTTTTTATCTTTTTCTATAAAGCTTTGTATACCTTTATACATCAAAAACATAAATAAGATGCAAGCAATTACTCCTAGTACACTAATTATATATATATAAGAACTGTCTAATGGATTAGTTGCTTTTATAGCAGCACTATATGAATTTCCAAAAGGTTTCATAAAATTTCCCTCTTGAGCTAAGTATACATTCCAGAACTTAGGTCTACTTGCTAATAATCTATTTAGTACACTACTTTTAGAAAACATCATACCAATAATTACACTAAATAAAGTAAGTATTATCGGTGATGTCTTTATAAGCATTGGTAGTACTTTTATTTTTTTTAGGTCTATCACTCTTATTATCTCTACAAATATTAATCCTGCTAATATAGTAAAAAAGCCAGTTCTACTATATGTAGTTTGATAAACAAAGAATGCAGATCCAAATAAAATTATTCTATCCCATTTATTATAGTTTTTATATCTTAAGAATATATATGCTGCATATATAGTAACCATATAATAAAATACTCCATTTGGATTACCAAGTCCAAAATCCATTCTTGTAACAAGCGTATCTAATTTTCCTATATATCTATAGTGGACTTCCTGATTAAATACTAATGAAGGAAATAAATTAAATAATAATATAGCTCCTATTAAAAAACATACAGATATTATTAAATAACTTTTAACTATACATTTATCATCTATTTGTTTAGCTGATACAGCTAACAAAACAATTAATAATATAGCTCCTTCTCTATTTAATATATAAAGTAATACACAAGCTCCAACTAGCACCATTTCTGTTATACTTTTTCTCTTATCAAATAAAAAAAGTAGCATTAGTATTCCTATTGAAGAATAAAATAACGCTGATTTAATTATCCCTATACTCATATCTGGGTCAATAAATGATATCATATACTTTCTAAGTACTATGATAAACAAAACAAATATATAAAGATATTTTTTAATCATAATATTTCTATCATCGTTTAAAGTCTTCATTTCACTTTCTCCCTTTTAGCTTCTTAAAGTATTACTTGCAAATATTTTACAACACTTCCATATCTTATTTACACCTGTTAAGTGCTTGCTTTCTAAGAAATAATTTCTTTTCTTAGCCCAACTTTTTCCCCACCAATGTATTCCATAAGTATTTTCTGTAATACATTCTGGTGTAAAGTCTTCTTTAAATCCAAAAGGATAAAAATATTCTTTATCGTAGACACGAATGCCTTCTTCATAGTTATTTTGGTCAATCTTTTTATAATTTTTTTCCATAAGATAAGTCATAACCTTTGGTATTGTAAACAATGAAGAAGTAAGCACCTCTTTTTCGTAGTACTCTAATAAATCTTTAAAGAAAGGATGTCCTTTTTCTACACCTACTATGGCTGCATTCATGTATTCTCCATCATCTTCATATCCACATATAAGCCTATTATTTTCTAAAAGAGGAGTTATATCCTTTAATATCTGCATATCTGTATCCAGATAAACTCCACCTTGTTCATAGAGTACCCTTACTCTTGTATAATCTGATATGAATGCCCAAAGCTTTCTTTTATAACATTCTTCCAAAAACTTATTTCCTTTTATTTCTTTCTCTATATCAAAGTTTTTTTCATTCCACTCTACTATCTCATATTCTGGAAGTTTTTCTTTCCAGGAATTTATACATATATTTTCTATATTTCCTTTTGGACCACCAAACCATACATAATGTATTTTTTTAGGAATCAAATGAACACCTCCTACATATATTCTTGTCTATCTTCTTCTTTTAATTGCTCTACTATCTTTTTGACATCTTGAGCTTTATCTTTTCTACAAACCATAACTGCATCATTCGTAGATACTACTATCAAATCACTAATACCTATTGTCGATATTAATTTGTCATCTGAATATATAATTGAGTTTTTAGTATCTATAGTAATATTTTCACCTCTTTTGATGTTACCTTCATCATCAGTTGGATATATCGCACCTAGGGAGTCCCAAGAACCAACGTCATTCCAACCAAAATCACCAGGAACTACTATAACATCATTACTTCTTTCCATAATACCATAATCTATAGAGATTGATTGTATTGTTGGATAGATTTCTTTTATTTTTTCTATTTCTTCTTCTGTTCCTAAGTAATTACTGATTTCCTCTAATTTTTCATATACTTTTGGTAAGTATCTCTTAAAATCTTCCAATATCTTGGATACCTTCCATACAAACATCCCACTATTCCACACATATTTCTTAGAATTTACATACTCTTTAGCAATTTCATAGTTTGGCTTTTCTACAAACTCCACTACTTCATATGCAACATTTTCTATTGTATTTTCTCTACTAAAGTTTATGTATCCATATCCTGTTGATGGGAATGTAGGATTTATCCCAATAGTTACTAGTTTATCATTATTTTCTGCTATATAAATAGCTTTTTCTAAAATAGCTTTAAATTCTTTTTCATCTTTTATATAATGGTCAGCTGGATATACACACATAACACCATCACCATATTTTTTCATTATGTTAAAGGCTGCAAAACCTATAGCTGCTGCCGTATTTCTGGCACATGGTTCTGGTAAGATATTACTGTATAAACATTTATCTTTCACTGTATCTTTTAAAGCGTCCATTTGCTTCTCATTAGTTACTATAAATAAATCCTCTTTGTTTGCTAGAGAATCTATTCTGTTTATAGTTTCATTTATTAAAGCATCTTCTCCACTTAAATTTATAAGCTGCTTAGGTACTTCTTGTCTACTAAGTGGCCAGAAACGAGTTCCGCCTCCTCCAGCCATTATGACATTATATACTTTCATCGTTTATCTCCCCTTAGCTCTTTATATAGAATCCACCACATTTAATATATAAGATATTAAATTATTCAACTTAGATTCTACATCTTCTTGGTTATCTGAATTTGCTCCAAAGTAAAATTTAATTTTAGGTTCTGTACCTGAAGGTCTTATAGCTATCCAAGAACCATCTTCAAGTAAAAATTTAAGTACATCTGATTTAGGTAAATCATCTACTCCATCTTTATAATCTAAAATCTTATCTACTTTTACATCAGCCACATTATCTATTTTAACACTTCTAAAGTAAAGCATCATCTCTTTTATTTTTTTTATTCCTTCTATGCCTTTTAAAGTCACTGACTTTAATTCCTCTTTGTAGTACCCAAATTTATTATATGTATCTATCAAGGCTTCATACAAGTTCATACCTTTTGAAAAATAGTATGCTGCCATTTCACATATCATAAGCGAAGATACAACACCATCTTTATCTCTAGCATGAGTTCCAATTAAGTAACCATAGCTTTCCTCATATCCCATTATAAAGCTTCTATCATTACTTTCTTCAAACGCTTTTATTTTTTCTCCTATAAATTTGAACCCTGTTAAAGTATTTAAACAATCTACATTATAAGCCTTTGCTATTTTTGCACCTAGTTCTGATGTAACTATAGTTTTTATTATTGTAGGATTGTTTTTAGGAAGTTTATTTTCTTCAACTAAACTCTCTACTATATATCTAACTAAAAGTGAGCCAACTTGGTTTCCATTTAAGACTACATACTCACCACTAGAATCTTTTACAACAACACCTACTCTGTCACAATCAGGGTCTGTCCCTATTATCAAATCAGTACCATTACTCTTTGCCATTTCAATAGCTATATTAAATACTGACTTTTCTTCAGGATTAGGATACTTAACTGTTGAAAAATTAGAATCTGGCAATTCTTGCTCCTTAACCACCATTACATTTTCAAAGCCACATTCATTTAAGACTCTTCTTACTGGTTTATTTCCGGTTCCATGAATAGGTGTATATATTATTTTTAATTTTTTTCCATATTCATCTATCGTGCTTTGTCTTAAAACTTGCTTCTTAACAGCCTTTATAAACTCATCATCTATTTCATTATCTAATATAGTTATTAAATTTTTAGATAAAGCTTCTTCAAAATCTACACTTTTAATGATACTGTAATCATCAATCTTATTAACTTCTGCAATTATATCATTGGCCATATCTATACAGATTTGACCTCCATCTGAGTCATATACCTTATATCCATTGTACTCTTTAGGATTATGACTTGCTGTTATTACTATTCCCATAGCACACTTTAAATGTCTAACAGCAAAAGAAAGTTCTGGTGTAGGCTTTAACTCTTCAAAAATATAAGCCTTTACACCATATGCACTTAAAGTTTTAGCTACTTCTATACAAAACTCTCTTGACATGTATCTACTATCATGTGCTATAACAATTCCTTTTTGCTTTCCTTCTGCACCTTGCGTCTTCATAATATAATTTGAAATTCCAAGTGTTGCACGTCTAACAGTATAAATATTGATTCTATTAGTTCCCGCTCCTATTATACCCCTTAGACCACCTGTCCCAAATTCTAAATTTTTATAGAATCTATCTTGTATTTCTTTGTCATCATCCTTTATACTTAATAGCTCTTCTTTGGTTTGTTCATCAAAATAAGGAGAATTTAACCACATCTCATAATTATTTTTATAATCCATATTTTCATCCTTTCTGACTCTATTTTAATTTTTTAAGGTAAATGTCTATCTTTTAAGTAGTTTTTGCTTTCCTTTTTTTAAAAATTCAAAAGCTAAGTCCATCTCTTCTACCTTAAATAAAACTATCAATATCGTATATACAGAAGCCCCACCTAATACTCCAGTTCCAACTGCTATAATTTCTTTAATTGTTCCTGCACCTATAAATGCATATAGATTGTTATATATCAATAAAGTGACTACTGCCATCACACCTGATGCTACCAAACTTTTAAGACCAGTCTTTATGATTTTATCTCCTCCAAAATATCCAGTTTTCTTTTTAAGAGATATAAACAATAATATAACTGTAATTATATTAGACGTACTAGTTGATATAGCAATACCTGCATGACCAAGTGGTCTTATCAATATTAAATTAAGAACTATATTTATTATTAAAGCTATACTTCCATTTATCATTGGTGTCTTTGTATCTGAAAGAGAATAGAATGCTCTATATAAAACATCTCTTACCCCACAAGCCAATAAACCTAACGAATATAATCTAAGAGCTATAGATGTAAGGTCTGTTGATAATGCATCAAACTTACCCCTTTGGAATAGTATTCTAACTAGAGGTTCTGCTAGTATAATAGCTCCTATGGATATTGGAAGCACTACCAATATAATACAATTTGATGACTTTACAATAGTACTTATAAATCCTTCTTTATTATCTTTACCTGACATTTTTGCCAGCTTAGGATATATAACGGTTATTATAGATGTAACAAATAATGCCATAACAAACTCATTTAGTCTATTTGCATAGTTAAGAGCGGACAACTTCCCATCCCCTAAAGTAGTTGCCAATAACCTGTCAACAAATATATTTAACTGTCCAACAGCTACACCTATTAACATAGGCAAGACTAGATTCACTAATTCTTTTATGGACTCATCCTTTAAATTTATATATGGTTTATACTTGTAGGACTTCTTAAATGCAAATGGGAGTTGAAACAATAACTGACTTGCCATGGCAACCAATGCTCCTGCTGGTAGTATCCATACATTTTTACCTGCACTTAGTGCTATTGCTGCTATTATTATGATATTATATGGAATTCCTATAAGACCTGGAATTACAAAACTCTCATTCACCTGTAAAAATGAACTAAATATTTTACTTCCACTTAAGAACAAAACTCCTGAAATCATTATTTTAGTAAATAGTATTGCTGCTTGAAACTTAGCAGGGTCACTTCTAAATCCTGCTGCAAATACTGTAACAAATTGCTCTGTAAATAAAAGCCCAAAAATAGCTATTATTATAGCCATTATATAGCATATATTTAAAACATTGTTAGTAAATTTTAAGGCACCTTCATCTCCGAGTCTTTTCTTTGTCTCAAAGTACATAGGTATATAAGTTGTAGCAATTGCAGAACCTATGACTGCTATGATTAAACCAGGTATATTTAATGTTAATACAAATACGTCTGCATACATACCTGTTCCATAGAAATTTGCAAGTACAAGTTCTCTAAGGAAACCTAATACTTTTGAAAACATAGTGGCCGCCATAATCCACAATGCTGCTTTAGCTGTTTTTGACATTTTCTTTCTCCTTCTCTAATTTAAACTCTAAAAGTAGAACTTTTAAAACTGCTTATAAACATTATTCTGATTAAGTAAATTTAACCTATGAAAAGCTTCCTTAATAAATTAAAGACTATCTTGACTCATATCTAAGCGCTCTAAATACAATCAATAGTAATAATAGTATTAATATTATACAAGATAAGGATGTTAAATTAAGTATACTCTTTAACAGACTATAATTACCTACTGTATATCCAACTTCAATTACATCACTTATGTTGTTATCTTTCAAGAATTTATCTTGTGCATGACTTAAATTATCACTACAAATCAGTATTGGCATATTTTCTTTGGCCGATACTACTCCCAAAGAAATATATTCGTTTACATCAGATCTACTTCCAAAATCTAATTTAGCAGTATAGATTTTCTTTATATCTTTTTCATCATAAAACTTCTTTATTAAATCGACATTTGTGCTTGACTTATTTATTTGCTTTATACCTTCTATATTCTTTAAGCTAGAATCAATGTCTGCAATAAACTCTTTTGAATCACCTAATGCATATATTTTTTCAAGGTTTTTACTTTTTAAGAAGTCAATTTGTTCTTCAAAACCTTCATCTTGAGCCCATATTATTGGCATTCCATTTTTAGCTGCATAAGAATATACAGATATGGCATTCTCTAATCCTGTAGTTGAGCTAAGTAAAAATGCCTTATCGAATCCTACTGTTCTGTACATTTCTCTAGCTATCTTTAAAGATGTATCATATCTGTCTTTTCCTCTTATTCTTTCTACTTTAATTCCCATTTTCTCTATATTACGTTCAGCATCTTTAGATACTGCCTTTAAACCACCTATTATCGTAACCTTCTCTGGACCTAGCTCTTTTAGATAATTTCTTGTTACTCTACCAACATTTTTACTCTTAGTTACAACTATCGGAGCATTTTTTACATATGCCAAAGGTGTTGCACTTATACTATCTACAATTGACTCTTCATTTACAAGAATTACTTCTTTAGAATTCTTGAATACTCTTTTATTTAATTCTGTTGAAATCTCTGGTATACTACCTTCTATCAACTCTTTTTTAGGACTTACATCTGCAAATACCCCCACTGTACTAGAAATAGAGATTAGCAAAACTAACGATAATATAGTAGAAATTTTTTTAATCATAAGTTCTCATTCCTTTTCTTTTTGTATTTTTTGACAATAAAAAAGCTCTTTTTTAAAGAGCTTTTTCATTGATTAATAATCTAATATTTTAAAATTATCTAGCTCCGTCTCCTGTCAATACTACTTTAACAGTTTTAAAGAGTATCTTAAAGTCAAGTAATATACTCCTATTTTTTATATAGTAAATATCTTCTTTAAGTTTTTCTTCAGGAGTGATTTCGTATCCACCATTTACTTGTGCCCAACCTGTAAGTCCAGGTTTTATAGCAAGCCTGTTGATAAATCCAGGTATTTCCTCATTAAATTGAACAGTAAAGTTTGGTCTCTCTGGTCTAGGACCTATTAAGCCCATGTCCCCCTTTAATATATTAAACAGCTGTGGAATCTCATCAATTCTAGTTTTCCTAATAAACTTTCCAACCTTAGTTATTCTAGGATCATCTTTTTCAGCCCATTGTGCGCCAAATTTTTCTGCGTCTGTTCTCATAGATCTCAATTTATATATATAGAATCTTCTCCCGCATTTTCCTAGTCTTTCTTGCTTATAAGTTATTGGTCCTTTGTCCTCTATTTTAATAAGAATTCCAAATATTGCTATTAAAGGTAAACCTACTACAAGTCCTAATATAGATAAAACTAAATCCACAACTCTTTGGTACAAGTCAAACAACACTGTGCCTTTTACTATGCTATAGTCAATCTCACTTGCAATTTCTTTATCTGCCCCTGGATAGCTTGTAACTTTAGGTATTTCACATTCATCATTAGTATATCCAGACATAGTTACCTCCATATTGGAATAAAAAATTTTTAAATTCTTAATTTCAACGTATTTCTATCTTATTTTTGACTTATTTCTATATTATACTCAATAATGAGAAGTTTATCAATACAATAAACGTCATTGTAAACAATTTGATTCTTTGCAAAAATATATCATCTCTTGCTATATTTTACATTATAACAGGAGATGATATATTTTGCTTTAATATTTTTTATTTTATTTTACTGTATCTTCTATTCCTATTCCAATTTGAGTTCCCATTGTCTTTACTTTTTCTGCTGTATTTAACTTATCCATGTCGCTCTTATTGTCTATAAATGCGCATTCTACAAGTATTGCAGGATATTTATTGTTTCTTAATACATATAGGTAATCATTTCCATTAGCAAGTGTTCTTGTCTTGATTCCTCTATTTTGCATATTAAATTTCTCTAATATTCTTTTTAATATATTTGATGCAGCAGTCTTAGTTGTTCCACCATTTTTATCTTTTACTTTGTAAAAAATTTCCACACCATTACCAGCTCCATTAGATGCATTGTAATGTATACTTGTAAATAAATCTGGCTTTATAGTGTTTGATAATGTCGTTCTTTCTCCTAAAGCCATTGTTTTATCTGTATCTCTAGTCATAACAACATTTATACCTTTTGAACGTAAATATTCAGTAGTTGCTAGTGCTGTATTAAGAGTATATTTCTTTTCTTGAGCTCCACCATTTAATCCACTTGTTGCTCCTGAGTCAGAACCCCCATGACCTGGGTCTATCACTACAGTTTTTCCTGCTGCTGAACCTGGATTTTCTGGTTCTGTTGGTGCATTGTGTTTTGATAAACTAGATGCTATAGAACTTATAACACTATCCTTCATTCCATCACCAATTTGATATACTGTTCCTGCTGTTTTTTCTGATAAGTTTGTACTATGGTATGCAGAAACGTAAGTTTTTGGAGTTATAAGTATTGGAGATTTCAACTTAGCTGCTAAAGGTCCTGCTGTTATTGAGTCAACTATTATATCAGATTTTGCAACTAACATTGCGCTCAATTCTTTATCTGGATAGAAAGTCTTAATTACCTTCGCATTAGTTTCATGTCTATCAGCTCCAGATACTCTGTTTTTTGAAGTTGCATTTTTTGCTATCTTAGATATTTGGTCTATAAGTTTTGATGATAGACTTTGGTCTCCACCTATGTAGTAAGCTTCTTCCAAACCTTGTGAAGATAGCCAATTATATGTACTTTCTGGTACAGAATCTTTATTAGCTAATATTATAGGTTGTTGGTCTTCACCTGCTTTTGATGAAATATTAAGAGCATCGTACTCACCAGCATATCCATTTGCTATATATATCTTATTAACATCATGATACTTATCGATTTCTTTTGCTATAAGTAAAGATGTTTCATGTCTATCAACTCCACCAATACGAGTTACATTTACATCTACAGCAGATTTTATTTGAGATACTGCCTTTTGTGAAACTGAACCATCATCACCTATGATTATTACATCACTTGGGTTTAGACGTTTTAATTCAGCCTTTGTACTTTCTGGTATATCATCTTTATTTGCAAGTAATATTGGTGCATCATATGTAGAAGCAAGTGGAGTAGCTGTGATTCCATCTGCTGCTAGTTCTCCATTAACTATTACAACCTTACTAGCTCCATCTTTCCATCCTTGTTTACTTATCTCAACTGCTGTCTCAAATCTAGTAGCTCCTGCAAGTTTTTTTACTGGTGCAGAAGTTTTTCTCATATATTCATTCACTGCTTTTGTTGAGTTAGCATCACTTATTATAAACTCTTGTGTAACATCATAATCTTTAAGATTTAATCCCATAGATTCTAAATCTTCTTTATTTAAAACCTTCTGTTCATCTTTACCATTTACTTTTATGCTTTGAAGTTCCCATACATTTAAGTATTCTGGGTCTTTGTTATAGTTTATTACACCTTCATATGTATCTGTTTTTTCATTGTAATTTAAAGTAGCTTCAAGTGGCATATCATAACACATAAAGTTTAATGTTATTGAATCAGCATTTAATTTTTCTTTAAACTTTACACTTGCATTCGATTTACTTCCTAACACAACACTTTTTCTTTGTAAATTTATATTAATATCTGAATTAGATTCTGTATTTGCAGTAGTATTTTCCGCTGCTAAAGCCACGTTTGGTGCCACCATTGCTATAGACAACATTCCTGTTGCTAATAATTTTGTTCTCTTTTTCATCGTATCCCCCCTAGATTTTTAGATCTTTAAATCTTATTTAATTCTTATTTAATTCTTCTTGAACTTGTTTTATATTACATAAATTCAATATTATGTAAATCTTTTTTCATTATAGCACAAAAGATTACAAATTGTAATCTTTTTGTAATCTTTTATGGCATGTTTTTTTAATTTTCGCTAGGGAAAAACTGGATTATAACTGAGAATTTCTGCATATTTAAACAAATTGAATAAATATTTTTTTAAACAAAACACTACATTAAATTTTAATAAATATTTTCTTTTTATACATAAACGACATTATTATAACCCAAAACAATACATACAAGAGAGAAAATACAAGAGAATCCCATGTTGTACCTGCCCAAGGTGTTATAAATTCATATGTAGTCCATTCCACCAAAGTAGTAGGATAATCTACTTTATCAGTAAGTTTTGGTAAATTCCAAAACACATGGCTCAATATTTCAAGACACATATATGTAAAAATAGGGCTACTTCCAAGTGCTATTATTGGAGTAAATATTTTGCTTTTATTTTTGATGTCACATATAAAGTAAAATATCGCCAATAAAATACCATAACTTCCAGCCATTAAAAGTACGAATGAACTTGACCATAATCTCTTATTAAATGGAAAATATTGATTAAAAGCAAAAGCACATATAAGTAAAATGATACTCATAATTAATATTTTAAAGAATTTTTTATACTGTCCTATATTTTCTTTTAGAAGTACACACCCCATAGTACAGCCTAACATACCTGAAGAAATTGCTACTATACTCGTTAAAAATCCATCTGGTTCAAACTCTGGCTTGTACAAATGTCCTTTGAAAAAATGGAAATCCACTAATTGTGCAAGAGAACCTTCTAGCTCAAATCCATATGGTTTTGCCACTATATAATATCCCACTATGATAAATGCAGATATACATAAGAAAGTAATTATAGTTGCAGTGCTTCCTACATTCAGTTTTTTTAGTAGTAAATACACTAGACTAGTTACAAGGTATACTAATCCCATACGTTGAAGCACCCCAAGTATTCTTACAGTACTTAAGTCATGATTTCCTAGGTAATTTAAGAAAAATCCAAACAACATTAGTAAAATACTTCTCTTAAATATACTTAGTATTATTCGTATTGTAGATTTATTATTCTTTAGTTTACTGTTTATTGATATTGGAATTGTAACACCTAAGGATATAACAAAGAAAGGAAATGCAAAATCTGCAAGTGTTACACCATGCCATATAGCATGTCTAAGTTGTGGATACATTCTCATCCAAGTCCCAGGATTATTGCAAACTATCATGAGGGCTATTGATAGCCCTCTTATTATATCAATTGATTTAACTCTATTTTTCATAATTTTTGTATCTAATTTACTTTCAAATCCACTCTCCATATTACCTCCCCAAGATTTAATTGTATATTTATCTTTAGCTATGAATCAATCTAACTATATATTTTCAAATATAAATATAAAATATAGCTTTCTTAAATATACATCTTTTTAGTTAAGAAATTTCTTTAGAAATCCAAGTTTATCTAATATATCTTGTATCTTATTAATTTTCTGGCTTATAGAATCTATAGCTTTTTCAATTGAATCAACCTTAGCTTCTAAATCTTCAACCTGATTTACTTTTTTGTCTATAGTACCATGATTAGTGATGTCACTATTAGATGAGTTATCTATAAGCTTTCCTATATAACCATCATTAATCAATTTTGTATCATTAGCAGATGCCAATATCATCATTGTTTCTATATCTGAATTTCTAGTATTTTCTATAACTCTACCATTTTTGTCACGAACTGACAATATAGTTATTGTATCATGATTGTTAAATCCACCTTCTCCAATATTTCTCACTATAACATTTACTAAAGTAGCATAGTTATTTACCTCACCATTAGGCATATCAATAGTGATAGTCTTTGAACAATCACCTTTTATATTCACAGTTATTGGCTTATTTGTTATCATTCTAAAAGCTTCATTTACAGTATCCTCTTTTGGATTAAAGTTAATAATGTCATTAGGACTTGCAATATTTATCATATTAGTTAATTCCTCAACGGTTTTAGCTTCAAAGATAGTTTTATCTTGTAAAGTCTTAATTTCATTAAAAGCTTCTTCATTTCCATTTCCACCAACTTGTGTTACAGTACTTAATTTTTTAGTACTAAGTATATCCCTTTGCTTTGTATTTAGTTTATCACCGACCAAAACAACAGGTGATTCATTCTTTGCTGCCAATACTCCAACTGCCAATGAATCAATAAGTTGATTTTCATTTTTACTTCCATCTTTAGTTACATATAGATTGTTTAAATCTACATCAGAATAAAACTTTTCTATAACCTTGGCATTAGTTTCATTTCTATCCTTTCCACTCAATCTTTCTGCATTAGGGAGGCTTTTTTCTACAGCTCTTGAAACAGAATTTGTACCTCCAATTACATATGCCTTTATAACTTTCTCATCTTTTATAAATTTCTCAAATGCTTCTACTCCATTCTTTGGACTAGATAATACTACAGGCATATTATTTTGAGCAGAAGGTGCCCCAACACTTACAGCATCACTTAGCCCTTTTTCGCCATTTACAACAGCTACCTCCTTAACATCTTTAATATCTTTTAGTTTATTTGCTAAAAGTAATGAAGTTTCATATCTATCATTACCACTAATTCTTTCTACATTTAATCCATCACTTTTTAATTGATTCTCTATATCCTTGTTTAACACAGCAGTCCCACCAATTAAATAAATATCCTTAGCTCCCAAACGCTTTAGCTCTGTTTTGGTTCTATCATCCAGTTTATTGCTTTCTGTCAAAAGTATTGGAGCTCCTTTAGATTTTGCAAATGGTGTAGCTGAAAGAGCATCAGCCAAAGAGCTATCATTGACTAATACAGCATTATTACTAGAACTATATGCTTTTTGGCTTATCTTTACAGCAGTTTCATATCTCCCTTCACCTATTAATTTTTCCTCTGTAAGTGCATATGATGAAGTTATAGAAATCCCACTTAAAGTAAGCGCTATTGTCAATATTGTTAAAATAGTTTTTGGTGCTTTCATTTTATTACCCCCTTATTTCGTTTAAAATCTTACTATATTATATTATAGAATATCTTTACACTATTTTACAGTTTAAAATTATTACATTTTTATCTATAAAAATTTCTCAAGAAATAAGCCCCAACCATATTAACGGTTAGGGCTTATTTCCTTTATATATTTTTAAAGCAATATTAAATATTTTTTAAACTATAAAACATTTAACATTATTATTTTCCTAAAAGATTATTTAATTCATTAAAAGCACTTTCATTTCCATTTCCACCAACTCTAATTGGAGTTTCTATTTTCTTAGATTTAAGTACAGTTTTTTGACTTTCATCTAATTTATTTCCAACTAGAACTACTGGTGAATCAGTTTTAGCACCTAATGCTCCTACTGCTAGTCCATCTATTAAGTCACCTTGACTCTTTGAACCATCTTTAACAACAAAAGCATATTTTAAATCTGAATTAGTATAGAACTTATCTATTATCTTAGCATTAGTTTCATTTCTATTATTTCCTGCAAGTCTTGTTGGATTTGAAAGCTTACTTTCTAAGCTTGATGATAAAGTAGCTGTACCACCAATTATATAAGACTTAGTTATTTTTGATGAATTTAAAAACTCATCAGCCCCTTGTAACTCACTCTTTTCATTAGTAAGTATTATTGGCATATTGTTGTCAGCAGCTGCTGCACCAACACTTATTGCATCTGCAAGTCCATTGACACCATTTGCCACTGCAACTTGTGAAACAGATTTTATACTATTTAGCTTTTGAGCTAATGATATACTAGTCTTGTATCTATCACTACCACTAATTCTCTCTATTGATATGCCCATATTGCTAAGTTTAGTTTGTATATTCTTACTTAGAGAATTTTCTCCACCTATTAGATAAACTTTTTTAGTTCCTAATCTTTGTAACTCTGCCTTAGTTTTTGAATCTAAGTTATCTTTTCCTGTTAAAAGAATTGGAGAATCAATTGCTGCTGTAAATGGTGTAGCTGTTAAAGCATCCACTATTGCATTTCCATTTACTAGTACTGCATTTTGTGAAGAAGTCCATCCTTTTTGACTAACTTTAACTGCTGTTTCATATCTGTCAGCTCCAGTTAAAGATTCTCCTGAAGTAGCCTGTCCAGAAGATGTTTTTGTTATAGCTTTTATAACAAAGTTACAAGGAGAGAACTCGCTATATGTATTTATATCCTCAAATTTATTATTTTGAAGTATGTAACTTTCACCTAAGTTTGCTTTAGCTTCATACAAATAATATGCATCTATATCAGTTTCATATGCTAAAGTAGATTTTTCTCTATTAGGATTTGCTGTGTTGTCTATAACTACTACTATTGCTCCTTTTCCTTTTGGTAGGTTATAAGAGTTAGTAGGTACATTTATGTATCCAGAATATGATACTGTTCCATTTGCAAGTTTTGTCATTGAGTTGTTTTGAGGAACTCCATTTACTACTGGTGCATAATATACTTCATATTTTGCTCCTACAGAGTCTGTTTCAAACATAACTGAGTCAAGTTTTTCAGAGTCTCTACTAAAATCAAATACATTTGCTGCTGTTATTTTATTTGACATTATCTTGCTAAGACCAGCATATTCAAGTTGATACATTTTTTTGTCACTGTCTGGTTTTGATACTGATTTCATTGCATAGTTATCTGTGTCTGTAAGTAGAGTTTTATCTTCATAAGAAATCCAGAAGAACCCTTTCATAGAATTGAACTCTCCCCAGCTACTTTTTACTAGCCATGCTCCATTTGATTCTGGCTTAACGTCTGAAGCAAAGTTATCTTTTGAATAATTATCATCCCATCCTACAATTGCCACAGAGTGATTTAAAGTTGCTCGTTTATTTGTACAGTTATATGCTGTTTCATCTTTATTAAAATATGTTGAATAATGAGCATACCCTGATGTCACTGAGCCATATTGCATTATAGCATTTTTTACAGTTTCTTTGTCTTTATTAAGACGTACAACATCTGTCACATTAAATTGTGTAGGTGCAGTATCCATATTTGAAGGTCTAGTTGCTCCTTGCTCTTCAGATTTAAGATTATATGGTATATCTTTTTCTAATTTAGGCCCTGCCCATGCTGTCAAATATCCTATAGCTGTTACATTTGAACTACCTGTCATATCTGTTAAGTTCCATCCATGTGTTCCACCAGTTGACCACCATCTAAAGTGTTCTTCTGAAAGGTCATAAGTTCCATATCCTTTTAACTTTAAATATGATTCTAAAGTTGACATACCAGAAAATGCCCAGCATGTATTAAGGTCTCCCTGATTTTTTGCTGGTGTAGTCAATCCTAAGTTCATTGGATTGTATGCTGCACTTGCTTTGTATGATGATGGAAGACTGCTTCTTCCCTTATTTTGAAGTGTTGTACCTTCCATTTCATGTGGAACTGGTATTACTCCATTATATTTTGCTGTGTCTCCATTTTTGACATCTTCTAGATATTGAAGATAGCTTTCAGAATACTCTGCAGTTTCTACTCCATCTAGAGTTTTATTGTTTTCTGCTGAGACAGGTATTGTTGACACTATTAAAAAGCAAACTGTCAACAATGCCAGTAGGTTTGACAATTTTTTTGATTTGTACTTTCTCATATTTACCCCCTTGTATGTATTTAATTTTTATTATATCAGATTTCTAAATCGAGGTCATATTTTATTTTGATAAAATATGGATTGTAGGTGTATATTAATTGTATAATGTTATAATTTTATTTTTTATGATATTTTATAATGTGTTGATTTATTAATTAATGGATATGTTATACTAAAATATGTTAGAATCTTCAAGAATAGTTATATCTGATTAGTTTGGGAGGGTTATATTTGATTTTTAAAAAGCATAAGGAGACAATATTATATTTATTTTTTGGAGCATTTACTACCCTTGTAAATATAGTTTCTTATTTATTTTTTACTAGAGTTATTTCATTTAATTTTATGGTTGCAAATGCTTTGGCATGGATACTTGCTGTTTTATTTGCTTATGTTACTAATAAGTTTTTTGTGTTTGAAAGTAGAAGAGTTGAGTTAAAGTTCTTATTTAAGGAATTTTTGTCTTTTGTTAGTTTTAGGTTGATTTCTGGTATTATAGAAATGGTTATTATGTATTTAATGATTGATTTGCTATTTGTAAATGATATTATAGTGAAAGTCTTTACTAATGTAGTTGTTATAGTTTTGAATTATTTATTTAGTAAGATGATAATTTTTAGAAAAAAATAAAGTAGTCTACACATATGTCAGACTACTTTATCTCTTTATATATTAGAACTTGGTGTAACTATTTTTTCAGTTGTACCCCATCTTGTTACTAAATCAGTAGAATTTTCTAACTCTACTAATTCAACATATTTTCCATTTACTTCTGAAGATTCTAATTCTAAACTAATGGAACTAATTTTTTCCCAACTAGATAAAGTAATACTACTTCCAACATTCATTGCTGTTGGTTTACTAGATGTAATTCTATAGTAAATTTCACATCCAGAATTTGCTCTTGTTGTTGTTAGTTCAACCTTATCACCATCTATAAATACATTTGCACTCAAACCTTTTGCCACTTCTGTTGATTTAAAACCATCATCTGTTGAATCTGACCTACCCCATTTAGAAATTTTATTTGTTGAAGTATTTATCTCAACAGCTTCTATATAAAACCCATTTCTTGCTTCAACTTCAAATGATGTACCTGAATAAGGTGCATCATCCCACTCACTTACTTTTATTTTATCTCCAACATATTTAGATGTGGGTTTTTTAGAAACTACTTTATAGTAGATTTTATAATTTGAATTTTTAGGCTCAGTAACTATTTTAACTTTTACATAATCTCTTTTAGGTATAGAGCAAGGCTCAACTTTAACATTTATACCACTAGCTTTTTCATCATCTTTATCTGTATCGTCAACTTTCGGCTTTGACCCACTTATTGCTATCTCTTTACTTCCACTTAAAGTATCAATATTTCCTGAATTTTTTATTGTTACACTAGAACAACTATTAGATATTTTACTTATATCTCCATCATTTTCTATATGTACATCTTTAGATTCATTAGATATAGTTACTAACCATATATCTCCATCTCTTTCATTTTCAACTCTGCATCCATTATTATCATAAATATCAAGATAATTTATTTCTCCCTTATTAACCAACGTACTAGACTTAATATCCATTATTTTTATGGTACCATCTACATCTCCAATATTAGTTATGCTACCATTTGGCATATTTATACTTATTGTTTGAGTATATTTACCTTCCAACTCTATGCTTATAGATTTATCTGTTTCTATTTTAAAAGATTCAGTGATATTTTTTTCTTTTTCAGGCTTAAACTTTATAGTATCATTAGCATCTGATTTCTTGATGGCAACATTTAATTCATCAGTATTTTTAACTGTATATGTGGTTTCTTCTTGTGAATCAATTATACTTTCCACAGCATTTTCATTCCCCAGTCCGCCAACTTGAACAATATTTTTAATAATCTTAGTATTTAGTACATTAGTTTGAGTAAAATCAAGTTTATTTCCTACTAAAACAACTGGTGAGCTATTCTTAGCTGCCAAAACCCCTACTGCTAAAGAATCTATTAAGTCACTTTGCTTTTTCATACCATCTTTAGTTATATATACATTTTTTAAATCTGTATTTTTATAAAACTCTTCTATAACTTTTGCATTTGTTTCATTTCTATTATTCCCAGCTATTCTTTTAGAATTAGGTAGACTTCGTTCTACAGAATCAGAAACAGAATATATACCTCCTACGATATATGATTTTTTTATATTTTTTTCTTTTATAAATTTTTCTGCATCTTTTATCCCAGTTGTTGTATCAGAAAGTATAATTGGCATATTTTCTTGAGCTGCTGCAGAACCTACACTAACTGCATCTGCTAAACCTTTCTCTCCATTAACCACAACTATATTAGAAATTTCCTCTTCTTTGCTTAATTTCTCAGCTAACTTTAGAGAAGTTTCATATCGATTATTTCCTGATACTCTATCAAAACTTATCTTTTCTGCTTTCAGCTGTTTTTCTACATTAACATCTAATGTATTTGTTCCTCCTATTAAATATACATTTTTTACCCCTAACCTTTTTAGTTCTATTTTCGTTCTATCATCCAATTTATTACTTTGAGTTAATAATATAGGTGCATCTTTTGCCTTTGCAAATGGAGTAGCTGATAAAGCATCTGCTATTGAATTATCATTTACCAATACTACATTATCAGATTTTGTCCATCCAGATTGACTTATTTTTATTGCAGTTTCCCATCTACCAGAGCCTGTTAGTGTATCTTTTGTAGACGCATTAGATGTATTTCCACACAATGTAATAGATAAAAATGTTATAGTTAATAATGACACTATCTTTTTTGATATTTTCATTAATTCTTGCCTCCTAATTCTTTAATAATATTTTATGGAGCATGTACATACTGTATTTTACTTGTAGCTAATTCATCAAAGTGAGATTTTACTGAATGGTATCCTATAGCATAATGTCCACTTTCTGGATTCCATTTCTTATATGAATTCATTGCACTTAATAACTTCTCTTCTTGGCTAGGTAATACCTCCCATACTTCTACATTTGGATTAACTTTTTTAAAATCGTTGTAGTCATATGGTTCTACATAAAATCTTAAGTCTTTTATTTTACCTTCTTTATATAACTCTAATGCAGCTTCTCCTAATGCTCTATGGTCTTCATGTATTCCACTAGCCTTAAACGGAGTAACAGTCTTTACTTTTGCATCTGGATATTTTTTTAAGTACTTAAGAATTATTTCCCTTGCTTTTTCTTTATTTAGCTCACCATCATGAGCTCTATTATCTTCTATATGTATATTACTTTCTTTTACACCCATTGCTTCACAACTATCCTTAAATTCTTCATCTCTATCTTTTGAAAATTCACTTTCTGATAGAGAATACTTATGTACATCTTTAATATGATAAGAACAAGACCCTCCATCATCTAATACTTTTCTTATTATTGATTTGCTACCATCTGTACATAATATAACATGTGTATCACTTTTTTCAACATGTTCAATTATGGCACTACCCATACTTAAGGTTTCATCATCTTGATGTGGTGTAAAAAATAAAGTTGCATCTACCACTACTATATCCTCCTATTTCATAAAATGTTATAATTTACAATAAACAGCATAACTATAGAAAAAGATTCCTCTGTTTATTAAGGAATCTTTTCCACAGTATAAGTTATTACCAACCTAGTATCTTAGATATCTTTTGTATTACTGTCAATTCAACTCCATTACCTATTTGAGTTACTTCTGCACCAAGATTTAATTTTTTATCAAGAGCATTTTTTTGTGAGTCTGTTATATCAGTTTTAGCTAGAAGTATTGGACCTTTACCTGCTGCTAGAGGTCCTGCTGCCAATGCATCTACTAGCATACCATTATTTCCATATCCATCTTTTGCTATATATAATTTATCTAATTTATCATAGTATGTCTCTATAACCTTAGCATTAGTATCATGTCTTGTTTCTCCTTCAACTCTTTGCACTTTTCTATCTTTATCAATATCAACAAGTTGATTTTCAATTTGGCTAGATATATTATTAGAACCACCAACTATGCCAATCTCTTTTCCATCCATCAACTTGATAGCTTCTGCTGAGAGATCATTCCAACCATTTACTATTATAGGAGCCTTAAGTTCAGCAGCTTTTGCAGCTATACTCATAGCATCAGCTTCCCCTTTTGCACCTACTACAAATGCATCTTTAAAAGAGCCCATAGCTTTTGCTACTGCTACAGAAGTTGTATGTCTATCATCTCCAGCTAATCTTTCAACATTCTTAGATATTGATTCTAATTGCTTTTTAGCTGTATTTGATACTGCTGACTCTCCACCTACTATATATATTTTAGCAGATGGGCTTTTCTTAATTATATCTTTTATATAATCTAAAGTTACTTTTGGTATTTCACTATCAGATGCTAATAATATAGGAGCTTTTTTAGATTGAGCTAGTGGTGTAGCTGCTAACCCATCAACTAATTTATTTGAATTAACTATAACTACATTATCAGTGTATTTTGTTTGTTTTGCTATAGCTACTGCAGTTGCATATCTATCGTCTCCAGCTATTAATTTAACTTTTGAATTTCCTTCTAATGCTGATTTAGCATCTTTTAACTCTTTTTCATTAGTGCTTTCTACAGTAAGTTCTATCGCTTTTCCAGATGCATCAGTATACTTAACAGTAAATTTATATTTTCCTGTTTCTGAATCTTTTTCTGAAATATCACTAATTGATTTTGATGTACCATTTACTACCATATTCCCTTGAACAGTTAATCTATATCCATCATATAAATCTTGTGGTGAAACTGTATTTAGGTCACTATTTTTTATAGTTATTTCAGCTAATTTAGCATCAGCAATGTCTTTAGTTCCTGCTAGACCTAACTTATTTATTTTATTTACTTTAAATCCTTCTACAGATGGGTCTAGGTTTGTTCCAGTTGAATCAACTGGATTTGCTACTAAATCAATTTTTTCATCACCAATACTTACCTCTATAGTTTTAGAAGTTATTGTTTCTTTTTTATCCCTTAAAGTTATAACTAGTTTGTCTTTAGCACTGTCATATGAAGCTTTTACATCTGCAACTCCATAAATTCCATTAGTTTCAGTTTTAGCTTTTTCTGTTATAGAATTAGCTTCAGCTGAAAGGTCTGCTGAGTTTTCATATTTTTCAATTGCTTCAGCAACTACTTCATTTGCACTATTTGTTATATGCCCTTTATCTGTTATAGTTACAAGAAGTTCTTTATTTTCTCCCAAAGCATTTACTAATTTTTCTAACTCATCTATATTAGTTATTATTTTTAATTGTGATGAAGTTTCACCAACTTTTATTTCATATATTAGTTGTCCAACTTGAGAACCTCCAGTATATTTTTGAGACATTAGGTCTCTAACTTTTGAAACTAATTCTGTAGCTTCTTTTTTAGTTATTGTTTGTTTTTTTACCTGTGTAGTTTCCGCAGCAAAAACTGGAGCTACTGATGTAATTATCATTGCAGCTGCCATAACTACTGAAAGATTTTTTCTATTCATGGTATTTTCCCCCTAAAAAATTCAGTTTTTTATCAATTTTTCCTTATTTACCAATTATAATATATATCTGACATTATTTCAATAAATAGGATGTATTGTAATAATTAACCATTCACTATAAAATTCCTTTTAGTGCTTTATTTTATAAATATTTGTGTATACAAAAAAGTAACAAAATTGTAATTTTTTTTTTTAATCCAGTTTATAACTAATAGACTTTTCATCTTCTTTATAGTATAATATTAAATGGAAGAAAGAAATTTCAAGCATCTCTTTTTTCCGTATTTCTCACACAGAAAAAGAAGCTGATTTTCAGCTTCTTTTTCATTTGTATATATTTAATTATTCAATTGTAATTAGAATATAAAAAGTCAAATACTTTATTAATGTTTTTTAGTTAAATTTATATAAGTATTGTACTGTTGCTTCCCTTATATTTTTATTCAAAGCTTCAAACATATCATATCCTTCTAAAGCATATTCTTTAAATGGATCTTTTTGTGCATAAGATTTAAGACCTATATATTGTCTTAACTGTTCCATAGCATCTATATGGTCTATCCAGTATTGGTCAACCACTTTTAAAAGAACTGTCTTTTCCAACTCTGCAACCTTATCAATACCAATCATCATCTTCTTCAAGTCATATACTCTTTTTGAAATTTCATAAGTAGTATCAACTATATCTTGAACACTTTTTTTATCTATACCAGGTATTAGTAATGTATCTGCGGGCATAAATGTACTATATAAATGTTTAAAATATCCATAATAATCTCTTTTTCTTCCAACTAAATAAGTTTCTCCTGCTTCTTGTATAATGTCCTTAACCATTTTTTGAATATCTTCTTGGATATCCTCATCATTTAATACTTTATTTCTTTCATTATATATAACTTTTCTTTGCTCATTAATAGTATCATCATATTTAAGCACATTTTTTCTTATTTCAAAGTTTTTACCTTCTACACCTTTTTGTGCTCTTTCTATAGCTCTTGTAAGTGCTTTACTTTCAATAGCTATATTTTCCTTTGAGCTCGTTCTATTCATAAGTTTCTCTATAGTTTTTCCACCATAAAGTTTTATTACATCATCTTCAAGACTTACAAAAAATCTTGATGTACCTGGGTCTCCTTGACGACCAGAACGTCCTCTAAGCTGATTATCAATTCTTCTTGATTCATGTCTTTCTGTCCCTATAACATAAAGACCACCTAAATCTTTAACTTTTTGTTCCTCTTCTTTATCTCCTGCACCTAAAGAAATATCAGTTCCTCTACCTGCCATATTTGTAGCAATCGTTATAGCATTTAATTTACCAGCTTTAGATATTATTTCTGCTTCTTTATCATGTTGTTTTGCATTTAATACTTGATGCTTGATACCTTGTTTTTTAAGCATTTTAGATATCTTCTCTGACTTTTCAACAGAAACTGTTCCTACAAGGATTGGCTGTCTAGTCTTATGTATTCTTATTATTTCTTCTATAACAGCATTATATTTTTCTTCTTCTGTTTTAAATACTTTATCATGTAAATCAGCCCTAATAACTGGTTTATTAGTTGGTATTTGAACAACATTTAGTTTATAAATTGACTCAAATTCCCCTTCTTCTGTTTTTGCAGTGCCAGTCATCCCAGAAAGTTTTTCATATAGCCTAAAGAAATTTTGGTAAGTTACAGTAGCCATAGTCTTAGACTCATTTTTTATCTCAACACCTTCTTTAGCTTCTATAGCTTGATGAAGCCCATCTGTATATCTTCTTCCATCCATTACTCTTCCTGTAAATTCATCAACTATCATCACTTCGCCATTTGATATAACATAATCAACATCTTTTTCCATAAGCTTATGACCTCTTAATGCTTGGTTTATATGATGATATAATTCTATGTTCTTTATATCAGTAAGATTTATTATACCAAAAAATGACTCAGCTTTGCTTATACCAATTTCTGTTAATGCTATCGTTTTATCTTTTCTATCTATCTCAAAGTCTTCTTGTTTAACAGTTTTTATAAAGCTATTTGCTAACTCATAAAGTTTTAAATCTTCGTCTCCATCACCTGCAATAATAAGTGGGGTTCTAGCTTCATCTATTAATATTGAGTCAACCTCATCCACTATAGCAAAATTTAATTCCCTTTGTACTTTATGAAACAAATCTGGTACCATGTTATCTCTTAAATAGTCAAATCCAAATTCACTATTTGTCCCATAAGTTATATCACATTTATATTGTTCTTTTCTTGTATTTGGTTCTTGATTAGCTATAATTACTCCCACTGTCATCCCAAGAGATTCATAAACAGGTCGCATAAGTTCTTTATCACGTTCTGCTAAGTAATCATTTACTGTTATTACATGTACACCGCTACCTGTAAGAGCATTTAAATATACTGGTGCTACTTCAACCAAAGTTTTACCTTCCCCAGTTTTCATTTCTGCTATCTTTCCTTGATGTATTACTATACCACCAATTAATTGAACTCTATATTGACGCATTCCTAATTTTCTTTTTGATACCTCTCTCACCACAGCAAATGCTTCTGGAAGTATATCATCCAAACTTTCTCCCTTTTTTAGCCTATTTTTGAATATTGTTGTTTTATTTTTTAATTCTTCATCTGATAAGTTTTCCATACTATCTTCTAGTGCATCTATTTTATCTACTATAACATTTAATTTCTTTATTTCTTGTTCATCTGCTTTGTCAAGTATCGCATCTATAACTGACATATAAGTACCTCCTTTTCTATTGTCCAATTACTATTATACATTAAAAAGTCATAATAGTAGACAATTATTTTAAATTATAGTATAATGATTTTACTTAAATAATCAAACATCTTTTTATTTAAGTATTTCTCACATATTAATTGCTACAAATAAAAAACTCTTAACAATTATTAAAACAGTTGTTAAGAGTTTTTTATTTGATAAATATTACAACAATAAAAAAGACTCTTCATTGAAGAGTCTTTTTGTTATATAAAATTTTAATTACATATTTAATAAATCTTTAAGTTTAGTTACAACTGAAGTTGCTATACCTTTACCAACTTGAACTAAATTTTCACCATCATTATCACCAATTGCCTTACTTATTGCTACACTTTGGTCAGAAGATAATGAATCTGTAGCTAATACTATTGGAGCTGAGCTAAGTTTACTTGCATCTGTACTTCCAGTAGCACTAAACTTACTTCCAAAGTTTCCTGCTACTGCTGCTGCTGATAGGGCATCAACTAATTGATCTTCTTTAGTAGAACCATCTTTAGCTAAGAAGAAATTCTTAACTGTACCTTTTCTATAATAATCAGTGTTCTTGATAACTTCAGCGTTAGTAGCTTGTCTATCATCACCACTTACTCTCTCAGGAGCTTTTCCAGTAGCGTCATCTATATCTCTTTCAATGTCTTTAGATACACTATTTTCTCCACCTATTATGTCAACTTGTGCACTTCCTAAGAAGTCAGAAGCATCAGTACTTAAAGTTTTAGCTTTTCCATCAACAACTACTATAGGAGTAGCATCATCACCATCTAATTTAGAAGCAACTGGTGCTATACTCATAGCATCTGCTAAACCTGTTCCACCAACAACAAAAGCTTTATCATTATCTAAACCTATTTCATCAGCAATTTCTAATGAAGTTGCATATCTATCATCACCAGATAATCTTGTAACTTTAAGTCCCATATCTTTTAATTCATTTTCAACATCTTTAGATATAGAGTTTTCACCACCAGCTAAATAAACTTTTTTAGTAGAATTTACACCAGTCGTATTTTTTAAATTCATAACTCTTTTTATTTCAGACTTAACATTAGTATCTAGTTTACCTTTTGATGTTAATAATAAAGGTGCTTTCTTCTCTGCTGCCAAAGGAGACGCTACAAGGCCATCAACTATAGCATTTGAACCAACTAAAACTATGTTATTCACTTCATTTTCAAATAATGCATTATCATCATCTGAATTGTAGTATTTTTCACTTAATGCTATTGCAGTTTCAATTCTATCATCTCCTGAAACATTTGTAGAATTTGAGTATCCATTATCATACATTTTTAAATCATCTATATAATCTTTTAAATCTTTTAATTTATCAGCTTTAATTATTACTTTAGCTGAAGAATCTGGATCTGCAATTGTTGCTTTTGCAGCTGATAAAGTATTTAATCTCTTCCCATCTGCAAATACTACAGCTTGATACTTACCATTAACTCTTTCTATATTTCCAGCTTCTATTTGATCATATATTCCTTGTAATCCAGCATTTTTAAATACATATTTCTTAGCTAGAGATTCAGCAGATTCATATGAACTTGCATCAAGGTCTATTGTTATTTCTTTTGCATTTACAATTCTAACTTTTTCTGAATCTGGAGTTGGAGTTGTATTAGTCATTGAAAATCCTGACACATCACCACTTGATTCAGTAAGTTCATAAGAGGCAGAAATATCTAAAGTTTTACCTTTTACTAAAGCTTCTGTGCCTTTTGCTGTTATAGCTACAGCTGTTGCATACTTACCAGAACCTATTTCCCCATATTTTACATCACTTATTGTTTTTGGAGTTATAGTAAGCTTATATCCACCATTATCTGCATCTGCTACAACTTCAGTAGTATATAAATCAGAACCTTTAATATCATTGTCTGCTGCTTCTGCTTCATCAGTAGCACCAGCTTTTTCTTTTACTGCTCCCTTATTACTTGCATTAGCCTTAGCAATTACAATTTTATTATCTAATAATTTTTTATAATTTTCTAATTCACTTTTTGAATATTCTTCTATTCCTTTATTGTAGTTTATTTCAAAATCTACAAACTTACCATCACCTAAGCTATCTAATTTTCCTTCTACTGCATTATTTAAATCGTCAGCTAGTTTTGCTCTTGCAGTTTCATCCCCTGCAACAGTCACAGTTGTAACTTTACTTCCATCAAAATAAACAACAATTGATGTTATAATATTTTTCTTTATACCATCTTGAAGTTGTTTTATTACTTTCTTATAATCTTTTTGTGATACTGTATATCCTTCTTGCCCAGTTGCTACCTCAGCAAATACAGGTGCTGCCGAAGCTAACACTGTTAATCCTGACATAGCTATTGCTATATTCTTCTTATTCATTTCTTAAATTCCTCCCAACATTATATTAAAATTACATCTCTTTATTATGTACATAGAATAATCATCCATATATTCCTAATATTTCTCACATCTCTATAATAATCCATTTTAATTCTTTTTGCAAGGCATTTTTTTGAAATTATTATTTTTCCCAAGCATATGAGTTTTTATACCCTTAAGTTTCAATATTTAATAACTTAAAAAATTTAATTTTACTTATTTAAAAATTCTTGAGTAGCATACACTTCTCCATTAGACAATATATATAATCCAAATCCAGTATATATAAAATCACTATTTAACATGTTTTCATTGTATTTATCAGACTTTTTCCAAACTGTAAATATTACATTTGCTACTTCTCTAGCATCCTTTGTTGTATAAGTACTTTTTGTAGTAAGTGGTACAAAAGCTATATTTTCTTCACTTCTTAATCCATATCCAGAGAATGCTTCAACAGAATTTTTACCATCTATTACATGTGAAAACTGGCCTTTATCTGCCATGTACTTAGACCATGAATTAGAAAGACCTTCTAAATTTTTAGATACTTGTAATGATTCTTTGCCTTTTTCTTCTCTATAAGAATTTACCAAACTATACATTTCACTAGAAACCATTCTTTTAAATTCTGTACTATTCATATCATTAGTCTTATATTCAAGTACATTTATTTCTACACTTACTGATGTAGTCTTCCCACCAATATCAGTAGCTTTTATAGTTACTTTATATTTACCAACTTTATCAGTATTAATATTTCCTATAAGCTCTGGTGTTAAATCGTTATCGTTGCTATCTTTTGCAACTATATTTAATTTACTTATATCAAACTTATCTCCTTGATATACATTTAAATTACCAACTGTTATTGTTGGTGCACTTGCATCCAATGCTGATGCACTTAAACATTGTTCTAGTGTCTTTTCATCTATTCCTCCTAGTGCTGTGATTTTATCAGCACTTCTAAGTACAGACTTATCACTACTTCCATCAACCAATACTATTGGGGCATTTTTAGCTATAGAAGATCCAGCAACTGCATCCACTAATTGGAATCCTTTAGAAAGATAGAATTCTTTTGCTGAACTATAAAAATGTTTTATAACTTTTTTATTAGTCTCAAATCTATCTTCACCAGCCAATCTAACTGCATTAGTTTTTTTAACTAAATCATTACTTATTATCTCTTCTGAACCAAGAGCATAATATCTTACACCTTCTTTTGTAACAAATGGCACATCTTTTCCATTTGTTAAGATAATAGGGACTCCATCTCTTGATGCCACAGATGATGCACTCATAGCATCTGCCTCACCTGTATAAGCATTAGTTATAAAAACCTTATCTATAGATTTCATTGAAGCTATCTCTTTTGCTATAAAATAACTAGTTTCAATTCTATCATTTCCACCTATTCTTTTTACATCTATTCCCTTTTGCTTTAACTTGTTTTCAACTGATTTTCCTATTGAGTCTTCAGTCCCTATTATATAAGCCTTCTTTACATCTTTTAACATATTTTCTGTATCTGATGGTAAGCTATTTTTTTGTGATAATAATATAGGTGCTTTAACCGCTCCTGCTAATCCACTTGCACTAAGTCCATCTGCTAAAGTATTGTCTGTATTTACTAGTACTATATTTTCATATGTTTGCTTCTGTGCAATTTTGGCAGCTGTATCATATCTATCCTTCCCTTGTATCTTTTCTATACTTGAAAGTGCATTGATATTTATTGACCCTGCCATTATTAATGATACTGTCAATCCTATTGATAATATTCTCTTATCTACCTTCATAAAACTCCTCCTACCAATTTTTTAATAATTCAACTCATTATAAATTACATCCTCAGTAGTTATTCCCTTAAAATTTATAAATGTCTAAAATAAAAAACACCTAAAATACCATAATCTATAAAGCAACAACAAAATAGATTACAAAAAGTACTTTAGATGTGATTTTTATTTCATGATATCAGTAAATTAATAAAAAGACAAGATTTTTGGAATTTTTTACAAGCTACCCTCATTACCATTTAAAAATTCTTGAGTAGCATGTACTTGACCATCAGACAATATATAAATTCCAAACCCAGTGCTATAAAACTCACCACTAAGCATATTTGCATTATACTCAGGAGACTTCTTCCACACTTCAAATATAGCCTTCGCCAAATCTTTTGCATCTTGAGTAGTTTGAACATTTTTAGAATCTATATAAATATAAGCTATATTTTCCTCACTTCTCATTCCAAATTCAGAAAATACTTGTGGAGCATTTTTACCATCTATATAGTGTGCAAAAACTTTATTGTCCATCATATACTTAGACCATGCATTTGCCATTCCTTCTAGCCTACTAGACACTACTAAAGAATCTTTCCCTTTTTCTTTTCTATAAGAATTAATTAGGTTATACATTTCAGTAGACACCATCTTTTTAAACTCTGGGCTATTGTAGTCATGAGTTTTATCGTCTAGCACTTTTATTTCTACCCTTTTTTCTGTGCTCTTCCCCCATTCATCTGTAGCCTTTAATGTTAATATATATGTACCTACTCTATTTGTATCTATAAATCCATCAATTTCTATTGGTAAAACCCTCCCAGTATTATCTTTAGCTACTATATTCAACTTAATCCTATCAAACTTTTCCCCTTTATATATCTCTGTAGCTCCTATTGTGATTGTTGGAGATTGCCCATTTGATTTTGATGCACTTATACATTCTTCTATTACCTTATTACTTAACTCTCCTATAGAAGTTATATGCTTAGCTCCTTCTAATACAAGCTTACTACTACCATCATTAACTAATACCATTGGAAAATCTTTAGTTAATGGTGCAGCTGCTATAGCATCTACTAATTGATAGCCATCTGATACATAGAACCTATCTACATTTTTATAAAAATAGTCAATTACCTTCTCATTGGTTTCAAATCGGTCAGTTCCTTCTATTCTTACTGAGTTTGTATTTTTAACTAGAGCACTACTCATTATTTCTTCTGAGCCTATACAATATGATTGTATACTTTTAACATCAAAGGGTATACTCTTCCCATCTGTAAGTATAATTGGAACACCATCTCTAGTAGCTACTGATGATACACTCATAGCATCTGCTTCTCCACTATATGCATTAGTTAATAGTACCTTATCCACTTTTTTTATAGTTGCTATTTCTTTAGCTATTAGATAACTTGTTTTTAGCCTATCTTCTCCACCAATTCTCTTTACTTCTATATGTTTAGAATCTAGTTCTTTTTCTACTGATTTACTTATAGTATCTTCTGTACCTATTATGTATGCTTTTTTGATATTTTTTAGACATCTATTTGTCTCTGTTGGTATCTTATTTTTTTGTGTAAATAATATTGGTGCTTTTGTTGCACCTGACAACCCACTTGCACTTAATCCATCTGCAAGAGATTTTTCTGTATTTACTAAAATAACTGTTTCATAAGTTTGTTTGTCAGCTATCTTTGCTGCTGTTTCATATCTATCTTTGCCATATATTTTTTCTACTACTGATGATGCATTTACACTTTTGAAGTTTACCAAGATTAATGATACTGCTAGACCTAATGATAATATTTTTTTATTCATTTTCATATCCCCCTGATGATTTTTATGTTTTATATTTATATGGTTTTTACTTTTTTTTATTATTTTGTTATTTTTTGTATATTATAAAGTATATCTTATATAAATATATTACGTCTATATATTAATATTTTATTTAATTAAAAATTCAAAAACTATCTCTAGTTATATTTTAAATATTTGTAAGATATATTTCATTATTAAAAATAATTTACATCACTTTACAAATTAAATTTAATTCTACTTAAATTTTCACATATATTCCAGCATAATATTATTAAGATAATATAAATAAAAATAAGAATGCACTTAGACATATGATTTATATCTAAATACATTCTTATTTTAAGCTTACTTACTTATATTTACTTTGATATTTATTTTGATTCAATTAAACTCTTAATCTTATCTACTACAGATGAAGCTATTCCTCCACCCACTTCAAACAACTTAGATGAATTTTTATTTTTTAATGATGATTCTTGTGATTTATCTAACGTATTTGTGGCAAGTACAACTGGTGAATTATTTTTAGCTGCCAATGGACCAACTGCCAAAGCATCTATAAGTTTATCTTGATTAGCAACTACAACCCCATCCAATTTGGAATGAGAATAGAATTTATCTATTACTTTAGCATTTGTCTCTTGTCTATTTTGACCTGCAACTCTATTTTTTGATACATCTTTATTTGTTATTTTTCCAACTTGCTCAATAGCCTTGTTAGATATTTTTTCTACTCCACCAATAAAGTATACATTTGACACTTTGTTTGATTTAATAAATTGTTCTGCTTCATTATCTACACCATCTTTTTGTGTAAGTACTATTGGAGTTTTTTCCTTTCCAGCTAATGATGCTATTGATAATGAATCTGCTTCTCCATTTCCTGCTCCTATATACAACTTGCTTACATTATTTGTCTTATCAATTTCTTTTGCTATATTAATAGAAGTTTGATATCTTGTTTCTCCACCTATTCTTTGTACTGATATCTTTGAATTTATGCCTTTAATAGCTTCAACAACTGAATTTGGCATTGAGTTATTTCCACCTACTACAATTACTTTTGATGGATTTAATCTTTTTAGCTCTTCTATAGTTTTTTGAGGAAGTTTATCATTTGAAGATAAAAGAATTGGTGAATTTTTTACACTAGCAAGTGGTGTAGCAGTAAGCCCATCCACCATACTTCTGTCTTCTCCATTTACTATCACAACTGTATCTGACTTTGTCCATCCACTTTGAGATATTTTAACAGCAGTTTCAAATCTATCTGCACCTTTTAATTTTTTTACTGTAACATTAGATGTAGAGTCGCTTGAACTTCCTCCACTAGAAGAACTACTACCTCCAGATGAACCACCTGAATTATTATTTCCACCATTATTATTGTCATCAGAATTGTCTGGTGGTAATTCATCTGGTTTAGCTAACTCATTATCAACTACATACTCTAAACTTTTTGGAAGTGTAACTTCAACATACTTACTTATTGTAGCTTTTCTTCCTTTACTTGATTTTTGTGATAATCCAAGCTTTAATATTATATTTGAACCACTTTCTTCGGTTTCTTTACTAACAACAGAATAGTTTATTCTAATATTATTTAATAAATATTCAAGTGATTCACTTTTCTCAACCTTATATTTTTCAGGATCGTTTTTACTAGTTCCAGTTCCTCCTATTGGTTTTACTTCATTCTCATTGATAAGAGTAAAGTTTAAACTTTCACTAGAATCTATACTTTCATAATCAACGGTTTTATTGTTGTAAGTTACAATTTTTAAAGCTGGTTTGGAATTTTCCCCATTACCCAATATTTTATACTTAGCACTTGAATTACTTCCAGATTTTTTTACTGATATTCTTCCTATATTTAATGTATTTCCATCTAACAAATCTTCATTTGATGTAACATATATATCTAATGTTGTTGTATTACTTGCTTTATCATATGTTGAAACACAATTGGCATTTGCATTTCCACTTTTTATCTGAGCTTCTATATTATCAGACCACTTAATCTTTTGGCCTGGCTCATTATCTAGTACTTCAACCTCACCTTGTACTTTTATACTAGCTTGAAATGAATATACTATATTTTCTACTGAATCCACAGATATATCTATAGTATTTACTTTTTCATATGTCTTTGTTCCTTGTAACACTGGAGCAGCATATGCACATGTAGCACTACCAGTTACAGCTACTGTCATAGTTGACACTGCAATAGTTCTTATAAGAAATTTTCTTTTACTCATTAACACCCGTCCTTATCTACCATCAGCCAGATAGATAAAATCCTTTATCTATCTGGCTTTTATATTTAATTTATAAATTACCCTAAACTTATAGTTACATTATATATACTTCACTTTTAACATCTTACTCTTTTAAAACTTTTCTAGTACCTAATCATACTAAATATCCACTATTTGCACTAGCATGTTTATTTTTTTTAGATTTCTATTACTTATTTATCTCTGACAATATTACCTTTTACTTTATTATTTATAGATATAACCTTCTTATTGCTAACATCAATAGTATTCTTTGTAGCTTTTCTCGCTTTACTATTACTATCAGTAAGACTTATCGTCTTTAACTCATCATAAGTTTTAGCTTCCACAGGAACATACATTGTATCACTTACAAATCTTTGACCTATTGGAGTATCTCCTTGAAGGTCATTATATCTATATAATTCTGCCTTAACTTTATCACTTAAAGAATCAAAGCTTTCTTTTGGCATATAGTAAACCCATGTACCTTTGCTTATTTCACCTAATTCACCTTTTTCTGGTACCTCTGCAAATAAAAGTGCTTCCCCAGAGATAGTTTTATTATTTTTATCTATAAGTAATGGTAAATTAAATGCTGGATTTCCACTGTATTCACCTGTAATTACTATTGAACCTGCTGGAATCTTAGCTGTTTCATCTTCACTCGTATTAGTGTCATCCTTTTGATATACATAGTCTTCTGCTAATTTTCCAATTCCATTAGTGCGAGTTTGGTCTACACTATTTACTGTTCCAATCTCTATATTGTCACCTGGAGGTCCTATTACATCAAGCTCTGCAACCTCTATATTAGACTTATTGTTTGATATTAGTTTTACATATCTAGCTTGGTATGTCCAAAGCTTACCATCTTTATTAAATGTAACTCTAGCTTCATTATCTTGGTCTTTTCCTCCACCAACTAAGTCTTGTCCGTATTCAAAAGTTCCTTGGCTAACATCTTCCCAATTCTTTTTATCATTACTTACTTGTATTTTATAATTAGTTAAAGGATTGTATGTTGTACTAGTATCCTTTCTAAGGTTGAATAATCCTTTTAATGAGAACTTTCTAGCTTCAGTTTTTGGCTTTGTATATTTTAACCCTACTATAGGTAATGTCTCTTTCATATCTACTATTATATATGGATTTTCTTCTACATTTATATCTGGGTCTTTTTGTGGGTCTTTGTTCCACTCAGCTTTACTAATTCTCTTTCCTTTATATGTAGTACTTGCATCATTATCCTTGATGTTATTAATCTCTGGATTTTGTAGTGGTCCATGTGAGTCATTTTCAGTTCTAACATCACCATCAGAAACAGTGTTTGTTATAAATGACCATGCTGACTTATTAATTTTCCCTTCATCTGATAATTTTACAGTACCAATTTCAAACTCATCTGTTGGATTTAGATGATAATCGTATGCAACTACTTTATATGTAAATGCTCTATTATTAAGAGGAGATATATTATCAGTAAATTTAGCTTGACTATTTCCTTTTGCATCTACAAACCCTACTGTTCTATATTTTACTTGAGTTCCATTTTCACCATCTAAGTAGTTTCCATCACTTCTTATTATCTCGTATCCCAATATCTTGTCTTTGTCTTTGTCAACATCTAGGTCTATAGATATTTTATTAGATTTAACTAGAGAACCACTTTGTACTCCATCAGCAAAACCAGCACTTACTTTAGTATCTTCTGCCATACTAGATATATTTTCATTTAAAATCTTTCTTCTAGCTTCATCATTTATATATTGTATCTTTCTAGACTCTTTTTCGTACTTTTTACCATCCATTATACTGTTTAACTCTGGTGTAATTTCTACTCCCCATGCTTTAAAGTAATCTCTTAAATCTTTTTCAACAACACTTGATGCCATTGCTACTAACATTTGGTCTTTTGGTAAATTATTTATTGGGTCATCACTTGAAAGTGCTCTATATTTTCTTGAAATCTTAGCATAGAATGTGTCATTGCTTAAATCAGCATCTGAGTTATTCTTTAGCATTGAACCAGTAAAATCATTATCATAAGCTAAATGTAGTTGCCACAACATTCCAAGTCTCTCAAATACATTACTTGGTATACCTACACTGTTTGAAGTTACATGTTCATATATCTTGTCCATTGTTGAACCTTCAAGTCTTGAATGTGTCTTATCATCAAATGTTTGAGCAAGTAAAGCAAGTACATTGTTACTAGTTTCGCTATATGTCATCTTCCCAATGTCTGTAACATGTCCTATCTCATGACCTATTCCCCATCCAAACAAACTTCCTCCTGTAGCTTTTCCAGTAGCATCTATTTGGAAAGGTACTCCATTCATAAGTCCTGGAACTGAACCGTATTCTACTCCTACATGTAAACCAGAAGCATACATAAATGCTCCAATAAACATTCTTTGATATTTTATATTCATACGAGATTTAGGAGCCATATCATTTTTAGTTATGTCAAATTCATTATCATCTACAGTTCCATTTCCATCTAAATCTTGTGTCTTAAATACTCCTCTTTCTGAGTATATTAAGTCCATTATTTGTTCCCATGCAAGCATACTATTGTATAATCTATCTACTTGTGTATTTAAATCAGAATTTCCACTTGATATTCCTTGGTATACAGCTGTTGCAGGAACATTTAACGTAACTTTATCACTTTCAATATCTGTAGTGTTTAATACACCCGTTGTTTCTGAATATCCATATGAATTGCCAATATTCGTTCCTGGATAATATGGCTCTCCCTTTATATCATTCTTATATTTAGCTAATTCTTCTATATAGGTTCTTATCTTTTTCTTAGATGCAGAAACTCCTTCAGGGCTCTTATCATTTATCATTCCATTTAAGTTAAGATGTGGTATCTTAGTAGCTCCTGCTACACGTACTTTTATATCTCCACCACTTGGAGCATCATAAGGGTATCTTATATACAAGCTTCCTCCACGTTCTACATCTAGACTATGAAGCTTACTTAACTGAATTACATTTTTACCAGTGTTAAGATTTATTTCTCCACTCTTATATGCACCCGACTCTCCATAGTATTGTGTATATATTAACTTAGGAGTTCTACCACTTTTACTTCCAACATATACTGTGATTTCATCTCCAGCTCTAGCAGCTACACCCAATGCTTGCCAGTCATTTCCCATACCTAGATTATTAGACTTAACAGTATAGTTTCCACTCTTATCTTTGTATTTTCCTGAAACATTTATATCTTGATTTACAGTTGTTACATCAGCAAGTATAGCTCTATCATTATATAAGTCTTGAGCTAATTTTAATTCTCTATCAATAATTGTCTTGTATGGATGATATTCCCCACTCACTTTATCAGGAGTACTAATTCTATCTTTTAATTCCGTTATTTTTTCTTGAGTTACATCTTCTTTTAATTCAACTTGTAAGTCATCTACAAATAGATTTCTTACATCTTTTTCTATACTGTCATATTCATAGAATTTAAGTTCTGATATATTAGACTTATATGAATAAGAAGAACAAACACTTACTTGTATCTTAGTAGCATTTATTGGTTCCTTTAATCTTACCATTACATATATATTATTATTTACAGGGTCTGTTTTTGTTTCAAAGGGTACATCTCCTAAATTATGTACTTGACCATTTTCATCCCAGTATTTTATTTCAAAGTCATTGATTGTCTTATCAGAAACATCAAAACGAGGGGTAGCCATAAAAGTATCCATCGTATAAGCCTTATCAAAAGTTATGATTGGACCTCTATTTGTTCCCTCAGCAGCATTATATTTTGGGAATGTCCAATGTGTTGTAAAATCTCCATCTACTATATTAAATTTATTAAATGGATTTTTGTCACTATATTCACTTTTATCATATCCAGCTGGATAAGTAACATCTACTATATGATTTGTTGGTATCCCAAAACCTGCATCTAACTTAGGAGTATTAATTAGTCTATAGTTAGGTGTTGTTGGAGCATCAACACTCTCAGTTGTTCCTATATATGTTTTAGACATTCCACTCGTACCTAAATGGTTCGTAGCTGTCATTCTAACTTCATATGTTGTATTATCCTTAAGCCCCTCTATTTTTAAACTTGTTCCACGAATAAGTTTGTCATTATATTTTATCCAAGAGCCATTAGAACTTTTTTCTCTATAATATAAATCAAAGTCTTTAGCTTGCTTATGATTTTTCCAGCTTACATCAAGAGCCTTAAATCTACCTTTGACATTTATACCTTCTGGTGGTTCTGGTTTTGTATCTGGAACAACTTGAAATTCTATTATACTGTCTGGACTAAATTGTATAGGCTTATAGTTTGAGTCTACATTTTCTGGGACTCCATCTAAGTTTTCTGCTGTTGCCTCTTTATATCCACTAGCCCAATCTCCATTTAAAGACTGTATGCTCACTCTATATAATCCATATGCTTGTATATCTCTTACATCTATAGTGTTTTTACTCGTTTGTAATTTTTTAGTCGATAGTACTTTTCCTTTACTGTCAATCGTATCTAATATAAGTTCATATGCAGATACATTTACTTCATTATTCCAATAAAAAGATACTTTTTCGTTTCCAACAGCAGTACTAGTCGATATTTTATTGATTTTAGGTATATTCATATCTGGTTTTGGTATTTCTTTATAAACATTATTTAAAAATTCAACTTTAGATATTTCTGCAAGATTTCTATCATTTGCTGTCGTAGCTGTTATTTTTATTGTTATCTTTTTTACTGCTACTTGTTTACCAAGATTTATTACTATATCACTATTTTGAACTTCTGCATATGTTTCTACTGCTGACCTACCATATGTAGATGTTGTAGAATTATCATCTTTGCTGATATTGTCTTCTTGTTTTGATGTATCTTTGTCTGAATCAGACTTATCTGTTGATGAATTTTCTTTATCGTTGTTTTCTTTATCAGTTGTATTTGAATCTTCTTTATCATTTTTTTCTTCTTGATTATTGTCTAAATTATTGTCAGACTGCTCTATATTTTCATCTTTATTATTTGTTTCTTCTTGCTCATTATTTACTTCCTCTTGCTTCTGCTCTTCTTTTAAAGTTTCTACATATTCTTTATTTTCATAAGGAATCTGTTGAACATTACCATCTTTATCTGTAACTTCAACTATTCCTTTTGCTGGAGCATTCCCTTCAGGTGCTTTTATATTTATGACTTCCATATCAAGTGCTTCTGATAAAGCTATATCCATTACTGCTGGTTTTTCTTCTGATATCTTATCATCTGCATTTGCTGGAGATATTTTAACTCCACTATTATCTCCACTGAATAAATCCTCTACAGTACCTTGAATATTTGTATCACTGTTTTTTTCTAATGTTACTTTACTTGTATCTACTATAGGATTGGTAGATACTATACTCTCTAGGCTTTTTTCATCTTCACTTTGCCCTAAATTTTTCTGAACATAGTCTAAGTCAGCAATATCTACCTTTCCATCTCTATTTAAATCATATTCACTTTTATTTGAGTTTATATTTTTCAATACATCCTCATAATCCTTCTTATCAACTTTCCCATCATTATTCACATCACCCATCAAGAATAGTTCATAGTTTAGAGGTTTATTTTTATCATCTACACTTGCTCTATTACTTAACAAAACTCTTTGTGAATAACTTGATATATCAATGTCCTTAATTTCCTTACTCTTGAATCCTCCTCCAGAGACTTCTACATTGTATTTTCCAACAGGTAAATTATTAAATACAATATTATAATATGATATATTTTCATCTTTATTTTTTATTTCACTTCTACTTGCAGATAGTTTTTTTATAGTATACTCTATGTTATCTGCCCCAATATTTAATGTTCCTGAATCTTTTTCTCCAAGCTTTATTATTCCACTGTTATTACTATCATCTTTTAATTCCAATTGTGTATTAGTTATACTTTCTGATTCATTATTTTTTATTGGAAGTGAAAAATTTAAATCTACTTCAAGATTCCCCTTTAACTTCTCTGTAACTGATTTTTCAACTGCCCTTAACTTCCCCTCTAAGATAGGTTCTGCAAAAACGTTTAGTGGTGCACTACACATTGATACTGCTAGTACACAAGATATTGCTTTTTTCATGAAACAACAATCCTCCCTCAATAAATTTCTAATTTCTCATGAATTTAAATACTATAGTTTCAGACAATAAAAAAAGACACTCAAAGAGAATCTTAATTATAAAATAAAAAGACTTTACTCTTTTTAGCAACTGGCTGATATGGCTTTAAAAGCTTTAACCCCTATAGTTTTGCGTCATTAAGTTTCCCTAATTTTGCCATTTAATTTTCACTACTTTCTTACCCATTTTATACTATATTTAAACTTTTTGATACAATTTTTTCACTAAATTTTAAAAAAAATAACATTTATATTATTGTATTAATATAAATGTTATTTTCCATTATAATTTTATTATTTATATATTATTTTCTCACAGCTATCATTTTGTGTGTAGTTACATTTTGTAAGATACCTAAATCATAACAAATATTTATTCTTTATATCTTCCATAAAACTCATGTGTTGCGTATATAGTCTTATCCCCCGTTATGGCTATTCCAAATCCCATTATTTCATATCCTTTATGTAGCATATTGGTACCTTCTTCAGGATTTGTCTTCCACTCATTGAAAATAAAATTTCCTATATCATCTGCATCTCTATTTGTATAAACGGGTTTATCTGGAATTTTATATTTAATTATATTTTCACCTTGAACTGCAACATATCCAGATTTAATCTCACTCCAATCTAAGTACTTTAGAAAAGTAGAGTATGAGTTTTTGCCATTTATTGTGTGAGATAAAGTCTTCTTATTTGCCATTAAATTAGACCAATCATTTGCTAATCCCTCTAATCTACTTGCTACAGATAACTCTTTTACTCCGTTTTCTTTTCTATATTGTCTTATATGAGCATACACTTTTCCCTTTATTCTGTCCTTAAATGCTCTATCATTTGGATTATAATATAGTCCTTGTTGATTTGGAGAAGCTTGATTTATACACTGTTTGATTACATTCTGATTTATCCCTCCAAGTACTGTAAGTTTATCTGCTCCACTTAAAATACTCTTATTGCTACCATTTTCTACTAATACTACAGGAGCATTTTTTGCTATTGTAGAAGCAACTAATGCATCCGTTAATTGTAGACCCTTGCTTAAGTAAAACTCTTTACTGTTTTTATAAAACTCTTGTATAACTCTCTTATTGGTGTCAAACCTATCTGTTCCACCTAACCTAACAGAATTTGTACTTTTGACCAATTCATCACTTATTATTTCACTAGTACCAAGTGCATAACTCTTTAATCCTGTAGTATCAAATCCTACACTATTTCCATCTGTAAGTATTATAGGTACTCCATCTCTTGCAGCTACTGGTGATGCACTTATTGCATCTGCTTCTCCTGTAATTCCATTAGCTATAATTACCTTATCAATAGGCTTGATTTCTTTGATTTTCTCAGCTATTTTTACGCTCGTATCAAATCTATTTTCACCAAATATTCTTTGTACAACCTTCTTTTTAGAAAGTAATTGATTTTCAATATTTTTACTTATTGTCGATTCTGAACCTATTATATATACAGTGTTTGCTTTGTTCAGTCTTTCCATAGTAGTACTTGGAATTTGATTTTGTTTTGTCATTAAAATAGGCGCATTTAAAGCTCCAGCTAAACCACTTGCACTAAGACCATCTGCCAAGCTATTATCTGAATTAATTAGTATTGCTGTATTATAGCTTTGTTTATCTGCTATTTTTGCTGCTGTTTCATACCTGTCATTACCTTTTATTTGTTCAACGGATGTCAACGCATTTACTATAGGAGTATTTACCATTACTAAAGATAGTGTAAGTCCTATAGCTAATATCTTTTTACTATTCTTCATATTATTATTTACCCCCAATATATTTTTCGTATTTTTTATCAATAATTTTATCCATTCTCAATAAAAAGTTACAGTTTTGTTACCATATTTTATATATAATACCATAGTTATCCATATAACTCAAATACTATAATTAAAGTCTTTATTCTCCGTAAATTCAAAACATTATAACTTATTTTATTTAATTAAGTAATAAATTCAAAATAATATATGTTAATAAGATGTTTAATCATTATAAACAATATCTTTTATAATATGAATTTTACAGTATTATAATCAAAAAATAAAAAAATAAGATATCTCAAATTAAATCTAAATGAGATACCTTATTGTTATTCTTTTTATTTCATTATTTATATATATTTTATATTGTAGACATCATATCTTATCTAAGCATCTTGTATAAATGTACATTATAGACATTCTATATTATCTAAACAAACTTATAATATCAATTTTTATATACTATTAGTTCTTATTTAAATAAGTTTATTTTTTCTGCTATTTTCTCAATAGCATTTTTAGCTATTCCTTCACCTATTTGTACTAACTTAGTAGCATTTTTAAGTCTTAACTCAACTACTTCTTCCTGTGACTTAGAAAGTTCTTCTGTAGTTAATACTATTGGTGCTTTTGAACTAGCTGCAAGTGGTGCTGCTGTAAGTGCATCAACTAATTGTCCATTTCCACCTACATAACCGTCTTTTGCAACATATGCTTTAGTTGCTCCTGCATAGTACTTGTTGATTACTTTAGCATTAGTATCTTTTCTGTTTTCTCCAGCTAGTCTTTCAACTTTGTTGTTTAAATCTATTTCCACTAATTTATCTTCAACTTCTTTTGATACAGAATTCTCTCCACCAACAATTTCTAATTCTTTTCCTTTTAATAATTTTTCAGCACTTGCATCTAACTCGTTACCTGTAACTATTATTGGAGCTCCAAATTGAGCAGCTCTAGCAGATATACTCATAGCATCTGCTTCTCCATTTCCACCTACTACAAATGCAGTTTTAAATGTATCTTTTAATTGTTTTGCTATTTCTAAAGAAGTTTCAAATCTATCATCTCCAGAAACTCTCTCAACTTTACTTACACCCAATTTAGAAAGTTTTTCTTCAGTTTCTTTTGATATTTTAGATTCTCCACCTACTATATATATTTTCTTAGAAGATAAGTTACTTCCAAGTACTCTTAATATCTCAGCTTCTATTTCTGATGGTAATGAATCTTTTTTAGATAATAGTATTGGTGCATTTTTTTGAGATGCAAGTGGTGCTGATGCTAATCCATCAACTATAGCATCTTCTCCAACTAAAATTATTGAATCTGCTTCTCCATCTTTGAATCTTTCCTTACTAACTTCTACTGCTGTTGTAAATCTTGAATCTCCAGATAAAACTTCTACTTTTAATTCTTTTCCGTCTTTTACATCAGTTAGTACTTTGTGTAAATCTCTAACTAATTTATGGTTTTTACTTGATATACTTATTGTTTCTGGCTTTTCATTTGTCTTACTTAAAACCATATCAAAGCTTGACTTTTCTGGCTTATCTTTGTCATCACTATTTTCTTGTTCTTGAGTAAGTATTGCTTCATTCTCAAATGTTAAAGTATATCCATTTTTAACTTTATTAACTATTTCTCTACCTAATGTAGTTAATCTAACTCCATCAAATAAATCTTCTGCTGATATGTCTTGTAAATCTGCATTTTTAACTGTTATTGTATGTAATTCTTTTGATTCTATATCGCTGTAACGCTTTTCATAGCCTTCAAAAGTACCTTCTTCTGATGTTACTGGTTTTGCAAAGTCTAAATGTTGGTCTCCTACATTTACTGTAATTGTATTTTTTGAATCTTTCGCTCTTTTTACTTCAACTGTGCTAGTAGACTTTATAGTTGCTGTTAACTTGCTATCAGAATCTTCTGCTAAAGTTGCATTGAAAGCATTAACTGCATCTACTATTTCTTGAGCTGTTTTGTAGTTTTCAATTTTATAGTCAACTACTTTTCCACCTATAGTTTGATGACCTTTATCTTGTATAGTAACTTTTAAACTTTGTCCTTCTACTAATGAGTTTATCTTGTTTTGTAATTGAGTTGCATTAGTTAAGTTTACATTATCTACTTTTATATCATAAACTCTATCATTTACATTTGCTCCTGCTTTTGTCTCTTCAAACTTAATCTCTAATGCTTTTCTAACCTCTTCGATTAGTTTAGTAGAATCTTTTGCACTTACTGTGTAATTTTTATCAACATTTTCTGACACAGTGTTGTCTGCGAATATTGGTGCTGCTGCACTCATAACTGTAGCTCCTGCCATTACTATTGCCATACTTCTCTTTTTGTTACTTAACATATTTATGTCCTCCGAATATTGTATTTAATTTTTTATATTCGTATTTCCCACATATAGATAATATTATATATAATATTATTTATCAATACATTTTATAAGTTTACATAATTTACTAATGCATATATTAGAAATATAAGAATAAAAAGTTAGATTTTGAATATATAAAAAATTAAACACTAACAAGTCAAACCTTATTTTTTATAAACATATTAAACATTTTATATGGAGACAAAAAATAAAAAAGGATACCTCATTAATGATAAAAGAACCATTTTGAGATACCCTCTTACAAACAACTAAATCAATAATTTTCTATCTTTCACACTCTTGATTTGCAACTGTACAAGAAGTTTTACAAGCTGATTGACAAGAAGTTTGACACTCTCCACATCCACCTTTTGCAGCACTTTGCTTTAAAGTAGCTTGAGATAAAGTTTTTACATGTTTATTTTCCATTTTCAACGCCTCCATTTCTAATTGTTTCCTATTGATTATATCACAAAACCACTTTAATATAAACTCTATTTAAAATTGACACCTAATACGCCTCCAATACCTCCTGCTGCTGATATAAGCAATAACTTATAAATCATTCCTACTTCAAATATGAAGCTCTCTTGTGCTAAAAACACAGTCAAAAAAATACACACTATGTACAAAAGTCCAACTAAAAGTCCATACATAAGTCCCTTTTCTTGCATGTGTTTTGAAGTGTAAAAACCGCCTATAGCTGCAGAAATAGTAGTTATAAATGATGCAACCATAGTTATATTATCTCCACCAATATCTGTAAATGTCAAAAATAAGTTATACACTAATAAAACAGCCAAAGTTATTATATATGCATATCCCAAACCTTTAAAAATATAATTAGATTTTCCCATAAAAAAACCTCCTCTCAAATTAATATATATTCGAGAAAAGGCTTTTAAATTACTATTTTACTGTTCTTCTATTTCTTCTTTTCTAGATTGAACTGTCCCTATAGCCCATTTTTCAAATGGAACTTTAGTTCTGTTTGGTCCTAATTCTAATATTACAACATCATCTTCAACTTTAGCTACATTAGCTACTATTCCACCTATTGTAATGACTTTGTCTCCTACACCTAGGCTACTTCTCATTTCTTTCAATTGTTTGTCTTTTTTCTTTTGAGGTCTAATCATTAGGAAATAAAAGATTGCAATTACTACTACCCATAGACCTATACTCATCATTATTTGTTGCTGTGGCATTAATTTTTCACTCCTTTGTAAATTATACTCTTTTGCAAATCGTAATAAATGTTTATACAACAATTTACTTTCTTTAGCTTTGAGTACTATTGAATATTATATATTAAAATGATTATAATTAATAGTGCAAAACCTATATTTCATATCCATATTTTGCAAAAAATTCATTTCTAAAATCAAGTAATCTATCTTCCATTATTGCTTGTCTTATTTGTTTCATTAAATTTAGTAAAAAGTGAAGATTATGAGTAGTTATCAATCTTGCACCCAGTATTTCATTTGCTTTTACAAGATGTCTTATATAGGCTCTTGAATAATTTTTACAAGCATAACAATCACATTCAGGGTCAAGTGGAGTAAAGTCTTCAGCATAAGTTGCATTTCTAACTACTACTTTACCTTGACTAGTCATTGCAGTTCCATTTCTAGCTATACGAGTAGGTAAAACACAGTCAAACATATCTACTCCTCTTATAACACCTTCCACTAAATCATCTGGACTACCAACTCCCATTAAGTATCTTGGTTTGTCCTTTGGCATAAATGGAGTTGTGTGTTCTAGTACATCGTACATAAGTGGCTTTGGTTCTCCAACACTAAGTCCACCAATCGCATATCCAGGTAAATCAATGCTTGTTATTTCTTTCGCTGATTGCTCTCTTAAATCTTTATACATTCCACCTTGTATTATACCAAATAAAGCTTGCTTGTCTGTATTATTATGGGCATCTTTACATCTTTTTAACCATCTTGTTGTTCTTTCTAATGAATTCTTTACATACTCTCTATCTGCTGGGTATGGCGCACACTCATCAAATGCCATCATTATGTCTGAACCTAACGCATTTTGTATTTCCATAGCTTTTTCTGGAGTTAAAAAATGTTTTGAACCGTCTAGGTGTGACCTAAATTCTACACCTTCTTCTTTTATCTTTCTCAAAGGCCCTAAGCTAAATACTTGAAATCCTCCACTATCTGTAAGTATTGGCTTATCCCAGTTCATAAACTCATGAAGTCCACCAGCTTTTTTTATAAGTTCATGTCCTGGTCTCATATATAGATGATAAGTGTTACTAAGTATTATTTGTGAGCCAATCTCTTTTAATTCTTCTGGTGTCATAGACTTTACTGTTGCTTGAGTCCCAACAGGCATAAATATTGGTGTTTCTATAATCCCATGTGGCGTGTGTAATCTTCCAAGCCTTGCACCACTTTGTTTACAAGTTTTTATCAGTTCGTATCTTACTGCGTACATAAATATCTCCTTAATAATTTTTATTTCTAGTTATTCATAACATATATTTTCACTAATCTAAATATCTAATATATTTTCTAAATAGATTTATCTTTATCTTCTTTACTTTGTTGTTCTTTGATTGCTTCTTCATCATGAATACTCGTTATATTAAGAGTACTCTTGTCTTTTGTTACTAAAAACTTTTTTATAGCAAATAGTCCTGCAATAGCTATAACTCCAATTAAAACATCTATCATTCCTTCATTTTTAGGAAGCAATAACATTTTTCTAGCTATAGCATATAGTAGTGCCTCAATAAATGCTCCTGGTATATGAAGTGATAGCATTACTACAAGCTCAACACCTATCACCAAAAGTAATATTTGTGCTAAGAAATCATTAAGCTGACTGTATTGTACTGGGTTTTGAAAATCAACTATATATGCTCCCCACATAAGTCTTAATACATCTATTGTACCTAAAAATACTGCTATTAAAACTACTACTGCTAATACACGTTCAAAGATAAAAGCAATCTTTAATATAGGGTTATTCTTTTTTTGTTTTTGTAAGCTATGCATCTATTCCCTCCCTACTTTATAATCATAGCATCTCCAAAACTGAAGAATCTATATCTTTCTTTTACTGCCTCATTATATGCATTTAAAACATTTTCTTTTCCACAGATAGCACTTACTAACATGATTAAGGTAGACTCTGGTAAATGGAAATTAGTTATAAGTCTATCCAAAACCTTAAATTTATAACTTGGATATATAAATATATCTGTCCATCCACTAGTTTCTTTCATCTTGCCATTTTCATCACAAGCTGATTCTATAGTCCTACAACTAGTAGTTCCAACACATACTACATTGTTCCCATCTTTTTTTGCTCTATTTATTTTGTCAGCTGCCTCTTGACTAACCATATAATATTCTGAATGCATCTTATGATTTAAAACATCATCTACTTTTACTGGCCTAAAAGTACCTAAACCAACGTGTAAAGTTATAAATGCTATATCTACACCTTTTTCTTTTATTTCATTTAATAATTCTTCTGTAAAGTGTAGACCTGCTGTAGGTGCCGCTGCTGAGCCATTATGTTTTGAGTAAACAGTTTGGTATCTTTCTTTTTCCTCTAATCTAGCAGTTATATATGGAGGAAGTGGCATATTTCCAAGCTCATCTAAAATCTCTTCGAAAATTCCATCATAATGAAACTTTATAATTCTTGAACCTTCATCTGATAAATCTACAACTTCTCCAATTAATTTCCCATTTCCAAAAGAAAACTTAGTTCCCACTTTTGCTCTTTTACCTGGCTTTACTAAAGCTTGCCAAGTATCTTCCTCTGTTCTTTTTAATAATAAAAATTCAATTTTTCCACCAGTCTCAAGTTTTTCCCCTATTAATCTAGCAGGTATAACTCTAGTATTATTTAAAACTAAACAATCTCCTGGATTTAAATATTCTATTATATCTCTAAATACTTTATGCTCAATTTCTCCTGTTTCTTTATCTAATACCATCAATCTTGAACTAGCTCTATCTTCTATAGGAACTTGAGCTATAAGTTCCTGTGGTAAATCAAATTTAAAATCACTTGTTTTCAATGTCAAACTTCCTCTCTTAAAATTTCTCTAGCTACAATAATATCAAAAAAACAACTTATTTTCTACAATATTACCATAATCTATCAATAAATCTCTATTTTTAACATACAGCATATCCACAATATATAGATATTTTTCCACGTTATACACGTCTTATCCACAATATATAGATACAATACACACATTTTTCCTTGTATTTATCCACAGTATCTACAGATATAATTACCATTTTGTGGATATGTTTGAATTTTTGCCCATTTTAGAAATATTTTAATTTAATGATTATTTTTTTAATTGATACCTCTTTCTTCTATTCTTATCTATCGCTAGGATAAGGTATTTTTAGATGTTCATAGGCTAATGGCATGGCTACTCTACCTCTAGGCCCTCTATTTATAAACCCTAGTTGAAGTAAATACGGCTCATACACATCTTCTATTGTATTCCTATCTTCACCAATTGAAGCTGCTAACGTATCAAGACCTACAGGACCACCCCTAAATTTTTCTATTATAGTTATAAGAAGCTTTTCATCCACAAAATCAAGACCTAAATTATCAACTCCTAAAAGTTCAAGAGCATCCTTTGCAACTTCATCAGTTATCCTTCCATCAGCCCTAACCTGTGCAAAATCTCTAACTCTTTTTAGCAATCTATTTGCTATTCTTGGAGTTCCTCTTGAGCGTTTTGCAAGCTCTAAAGCTCCTTGAGATTGTATTTCTGCATCTAAAATATTTGATGACCTAAGCACTATTTTTGAAAGTTCATCAACTGTATAATAATCTAATTTACAAATAACACCAAATCTATCTCTAAGTGGATTTGTAAGCATACCAGCTCTTGTAGTAGCTCCAATAAGTGTAAACTTAGGAAGGTCAAGCCTTATACTTCTCGCAGATGGTCCTTTTCCTATTATTATATCTAAACAAAAATCTTCCATTGCTGGATACAATACTTCTTCAACACTCCTATTGATTCTATGTATCTCATCTATAAATAAAACATCATTTTCATTCAAATTTGTAAGTATAGCTGCTAAGTCTCCGGCTCTCTCTATTGCAGGTCCTGATGTAATCCTCAAATTTACTCCCATCTCATTAGCTATTATACTTGCTAGTGTAGTTTTTCCAAGCCCTGGTGGCCCATATAAAAGTACATGGTCTAACTGCTCATTTCTTGATTTTGCTGCCTCTATAAATATACTAAGTTGCTCTTTGGATTTTTCTTGACCCAAATAATCTTCTAGTGTTTTTGGTCTTAAACTATTTTCTATATCTATATCTTCCACCTTCATAGTAGAAGTTATTATCCTATTTTCATCTTCAAAATCTTGCATTTATACCCCTCCTTCCGTAATTTTGCAAATCTACTTTATTTTAAATATTATTTTACATTCACAAATTAAATGCTACTTCATAGATTTACTCATTATATATGTAAGTGCTTTTTTTATAATGTCTTCTGTATTCATACCATCTTTTTTACATTTTTGAACTGCCTCTTTTGATTCTGCTAAGGTATACCCCAAAGCTACAAGTGCATCTATAGATTCATCTTGAGATATGAAAGTAGGTTTTTGTGATAATAATGTTGGTTCAAATTCTATATTATTTTTATCTACTTTATCTTTAAGTTCTAAAACGATTCTCTCTGCTGTCTTTTTACCAACGCCTGGAGCTTTAGATAGTTTCCCAACATCTTCGCTTAAAATATAAGCTCCTAGTTGCGCTGGTGATGCAAATGATAGTATTGAAAGCCCCACCTTAGGTCCTATTTTTGATACAGATGTAAGCAATTCAAACATCTTTAATTCTTCCCTGCTTGCAAAACCGCAAAGACTCATATCATCTTCTCTTACTATTAGTTTAGTATATATTTTTGCAGTATTCCCTATTTGCAAATTCATTATTGTATTGGATGACACATTTATCTTATATCCTATATCATTGTTTTCAACAACTATACTGTCTATATAAATTTCTTCTACTGTACCTTTTATATAACTATACATACTTCCCACCTATATTCTTTAAAGTTTTTTCAAGTTTATTTGAATGAGCATGGCAAATAGCCACAGCTAGAGCATCTGCAACATCATCTGGCTTTGGAACTTTTTTTAAACTTAAAAATGAGGTTACCATCTGTTGAACTTGTGCTTTGTCTGCTCTACCATATCCAACTACACCTTGTTTTACTTGAAGCGGAGTGTATTCATATATTGGTTTACCATTATGTGCACAAGCAAGCATAGTAACCCCTCTAGCCTGTGCTACTGTTATAGCAGTCTTTACATTCTTGTTAAAGAATAGTTCCTCCATTCCAACTTCATCTATATTGTAATTCTTTACTATTGTATCAATTCCTTTATATACAAGTTCTAACCTCTTAGAGATATTCATATGCGCAGGTGTTGTCACTGCTCCATAATCTATTACTTTAAATTTACTATTTTTATATTCAATTATACCATATCCAACTATGGCTATACCTGGGTCAATCCCCAATATCATCATTTTAAAAAATTCCTCCTAAAAATAAAAGAAATACCAAAATGTATTTCTCATAAAAACTTATGTTCTAAATTATTATACCCTGAACCTCCCACGACTAAAATCGCAGAGTTCGATTACGTTCAAAATAACCTAAGCTACTTTGATACGTACAGGCGTGTCCAGTTCGCCCCTACTGTATAGTCCATCTAAGGACACAACATTACTTTTTCTCAAAATATTTAATGCACCATTGACATCAGCATTTAAAATCATTCCTTTTTTAGTTTGATACAATCCTCTTTTAATTCTTTTTCCAGAGAAATCATACTCCTTTGGATTATCGTCATTATAAGCTGGTATAATATCTTTATCAAAAAAGCTAGCTTTGGAAGTATAACTTTCTTCTTGTTTTAAAAAAGTAATTCCATATAGTTTACATAGATATTCTAATTTATCACGTAATTTACCAAAAGGAATATGTACAAATGTTTGATTATTAACTTTCCCGATATTACTTCTGTATTGAAAAGTTTCATTATACCCACAAACTAAAATACCAATATCATTTTTTAAACAATAATTAATAATAATACGAGCTGTTTTAGCCATATAATCATTTACTTTATTGTTTCGATTGCGAGTATTCGATTTTTGTCGATTGGTATTTCGTTTTACATACCCCTGTAAATCTTTAATACTTTGAAGTCGTGCATTTTGTTTATTATACCATTGATTTATTGATTTTAAACGCTTTCCATCAACAATAAAACTTTCACCAGTAGAAGTAATACAAGTTGCTAAATTATTAATTCCAAAATCAATTGCTAGTACTTTGTTTTTATTTAATTTTCTTTGTTCTTCTTTCACTTCGTAAGTGTATTGAATTTCAAAGAACCTAGCTTTTGCTTTTGGTATAATACGAATTTCCTTAATTTTCTTATCTTTAAGAATTGGCGGAATCGTTATTATAACTTTTTTATGTTCTTTTCCAAATTGACGTGAATATGGAATTATTAATTGATTATTATTTAATCGAACAAAACCAATGACAAGTGTAGTAAATCCATCTTTTGGAAGATAATGTGGTAATTTTATATCTTTGAAAGAATATTTACCTTTTTTCACTAATTTAAGCAGTCCAAAAAAAGACTTAAATGAACCATCTACTTCCTTCAAAATTTGTTGAGCCATATTGGAATTTAAATTTTTGTAATTAGGACTATCTTTCAGAAGAACATAATTCTTTTCATAATTTAGATATTCGCCTTCTTGGAAGTAATATTGCCTAATATTATAGATTGCTTCATTAGCTAAATTTTTAGCTATACGAGAAAGCTCTTTAATATTCTTATAATCTTCCTTTGAAAGATGTTTTACCTGCTGTTTTACAGTTAAATACATGATATATATCACTTCGCTTTCTAAGATGATTATAACATATCTTTACTGTAAAGCCAATGTTTTGGTAAAAAACAATGACAGTAGAGAAAATTTAACCTGTAGCTAAATTCTACATTAATCGTATTAGAGGTTGTCGTTCACATAAGCTTTAGGGGTTTCCAGCAATTCAAGTGGTATATTGGATAGATTGTTTACTATCTCTACATACAAACTTCTCTATACGCTTACTATTTCCCTAATTCATCTCATGACTAAAGTCACGAGTATTCTTAGAGATTTAATAAAATCAAATAAAAAAGTTATATCAAAGCGAACTTCTCACTCCAATATAACTTTTATATTTAGTACAAATAAATTATTGTATTTTAATAGGCATTAAATATGTTTTGAATCTTAATATCAATTTGAAATATTAACTTGCAAAATCTTCTAATCTTGAATAGGCCTCTTCCTCTGTATCCATAACTACACCTTTTTTAAGTTCATCTTGAACAGTCTTAGGAAGTGAATCTACTCTTATTTTAGTTTTTTCTACTAATGTTTTATTTCCACTATCATCATATTTATACAATGCTATATTTCCATTATCATTTTCAATTGTATATTTACCTTTTATAGTAGTGTTCATTGCTTGTACATCTTTATTATCACTGTTTTTAGATTCTACTAATATGATTTCATTTTTATCCATACTCTTTATTGTTTTAGTTGGATATTCTTGCTTAAAATATGATACTATTTCTGATTTTGTCTTATCTAATAATGACTCTGGAACTACTCCAGCCATCGTAAGTACTCTCTTATAGTTAGTTTCATTCTCACCTTCGCTTTGAAGCCAAACTTCACAGTTTTTATTTAATCCAAAAGCTTCTTTTGATTCTTCATTCATATTCGCACTAGCACTTACAACTTTACCAGTTTGAACTCCATTATTTTTTAACTTTGTTCCTATATAAACTCCACTACTTAATACAAATACTCCTACTAGTACTAATGCAGATATTTTCCAAGGAAATAATTCTTTTTTCTTCTTTTCAAACATTGATTACGCCTCCTTTTTCTATTATTTTCTCCAAGCTGTAAGTTTTTATACAATTTAGGTAAATTTTAGAAGAAAATATATCTGTATTTCAAATTAATCTAAAAATAGATATCTTCTAAAAGGAAGTTTTCTCTTAAATGTTATATTCTTGCAATTATATGGACATAATTTATAATAAATAATAGTTTAGGAGGTAATAACTTTGGAAAGAATCAATTGTAATGTAACTAACTGCTCACATAATAACAGCCATATATGTTATGCAGATAAAATTTTTATAAATGGTGAACAAGCTCATAATGATAGACATACTTGCTGTAGTTCGTTTTTAGATGAATCTATTTATAGTAATCTATCTAATAATGTTAACAATAGAAATTGTGAAGAATTAGTTTGTAGTGTCAAGACTTGTAAGTATAATAAAGATGGTAGCTTATGTAATCTTGATAATATAGTAGTAGCTCCTGAAACTGATAGAGTAAATCTTTACACTGAAACATGTTGTTCTAGTTTTAAATGTAAATAAACAAAATATAAATAATATAGGGTGTCAAAGGTAATCAAAACAATATACTGTAGAGTATCTACAGATATTGATTTGATTATACTTGACACCCTTATTTATTTTAAATAAAATCTCATTATTATAGTTTTGCATATAATATTATAATTGCAATTAAATTTGATAAATTTCTATAAATTGGTATAATCAATATGTAAATTAAATTTAAAGTAATATAGTTAATTGTGAAAGAAAATACCAGATATATAGTATTATATAATGTTATATTAACTAGAAATGAGGTGCTTATGAGTACATTTTATATCCAATTTCTTTATTTTGTAATTTATAGTTTTATAGGGTGGTGTTGTGAGACTACATATTGTTCTGTTTTACAAAAACAATTTGTAAATAGAGGTTTTTTAAATGGGCCATTTTGTCCTATATATGGATTTGGAGCACTAGCAATAGTAGCTACATTAACTCCTTTTGTTCATAATATTCCCTTATTATTTGTGTTTAGTATAATTATCACCAGCATAATGGAGTATTTTACAAGTTTTGTATTAGAAAAAATATTTAATATGAAGTGGTGGGATTATTCCAATCACAAGTTCAACATTCATGGAAGAGTGTGCCTAGAAAATTCACTTATGTTTGGTGTGTTGTCATTAATTGTAATGCTGATAATACATCCTATTGTAGTTGATTTCATAGATTATATTCCTAAAAATATACTATTTATTCTTGGTATATCCATAGAAATTTATTTTGTTTTAGATTTAATAATTACAGTACACACAATTTTACAATTAAATGGTAAATTAAAACAAATCAATCTTATAATTAAGGAATTAAAAGATAAAAAGGAATACTACAAAATTATTACACAAGAAACTATTGAGAATAAACTTGAGACTTTAGAGGATAGATTTGAAATATTAAAAGAAAGAGAAAATTATCGTTATGCTAAAAATAGAATTGAAGAACTTAAAAACAAGCTTAATACTCTACTATCTAGCCACAAATTACTTCATAGACGTATTATTAAGGCGTTCCCTAATATAAGCTCTAATAAGCATAAAGATATTTTAAATAAAATCAAAGAAGATATTAAATCAATCAAAAAAAATAAATAATCTAAATTATATGCCATATTATAATATAAATATTTATAAATACAAATAAGGTTTAGAATATTCTAAAACTTACTATTGACTTATCCTTATTTTTAAATCAAATCTTCTAGCCCATTAATACTTCAACAGCTTCTCTAAGTGTACTAACTTCTCCAACATTTCCAGGGAAAATTATATATGGCATATTAGGAAATTTACTTTCTTCTCCTGTCATCCATACTGGTATACCAGGTTTTATTTGACCCATTACAGTAGCCTTTTTTACTTTTAGCGCCTTAGTTCCAACATCACTAGATGTAATTCCACCTTTTGCTATAATAAAATTTGGTCTTACATTAAGCATACCAACTATACTAGTTACAGCATCTGAAATTTCTACAGAAACCATAAGTTGTTTATCTTTATCATTCGTATCTAAATCAAAACGCTCACGTCTAGTATACACAGCAACAGTCTTTCCATTAGTTATTTTCTCTTCTACAACTTGTATAACTCTTTTTACTTCATTTTTTAATCCATCTTCTCTCAAAACTAAATGTTGATTAAACTCTATAAATTCTATAGGATGTTTACAATTTTTAAGTTCTTCTAGTTGTTGAGTAGTTTTATTTACATGTGAACCAACAAGTATAATACCTCCATTAGTATTATCTTTTGATACTAATTCCTCTTTAGTAAGTAATTCCTTATCACTTACACCTCCAAGTATCTTTGTTATAGCAGCAGCGCTTCTAAATATAAATTCTTTGCCACTGTTTACTGCACGTATAAACGCAATTGTAAATACCTTTACATCTACATAATCTATTGCATTTACAATGATTTTGTTGAAATTCTTTGCCATTTTAAGCTTTTCTGTTATCCTATCAATATTTAAACTTCTAAGTTCCTCTAATGAAATGTATATCATATCACTAGATTTATATTCTCCATTTGTTTTTTCTTCACACCATTCTCCTATATCAGAAGATTTATATCCAAAAGATTTATCTTTTGCAAATTCAGTCATTCCCGCTGGTACAAGCATTTCTCCTTCTTTTACATAATGTACATTGTCTATCGTAAATCTTCCACCTTCTTTGAAAAATGGCATTATTATTTCACCATCAAATATTTTCCCTGATAATTTTTCCACCTCATTTTTCAACAGATTAGTTTCAAGAGGATAATGCCCCCTCATTGTTGAATCACTTCGGCTTATAATAATAAAATCCTTATTAACTTTTTGAGAAATATCCACAATATTTTTTGAAATTTTCTTATGCACTTCTGTTGTTTGAGAAACTGTAAATCCCCTTGAGTTAGTAAGTATAAAAAACATACTATTTTCTTCATCAAAACCTTGTTCTATGCTATTCTTATCCCAATCAGTATATACAGAAACATCATGAACTGTTTGTACTCCAGTTGGGTCATCATCTAATACAATAATTTTTCTATTTAAATTTTTAAGTTCATTTACAAGTAATTTATTTAATTTATCTTCATCTACGTTCTTAAAAGTATCGAGTATATCTATGTTAATTGAATTGACTTCTCTCACTAAAAATCCCCCTTTATGCAATTTATTACAGTATGCATATGTTTAATATTTATATTTTTTATAAGCCTGGAAGTGGTATAATACCATTTATAACACTAAGTAATAAAACCATTGCAAATGCTGTAATACCAGCTATTGTACCTCCTATTGTCCATGAATTTAAAGTATCTTTAACTGACAATCCACTAAATCTTGAAAGTACCCAGAATCCAGAATCGTTTGGAAGAGAAAAACCAACACCACCAGCACATATAGCAAGCCCTACTAAAACTGGTGACATCCCAGTTGCTAAAATTGTCGGTCCTAAAATTGATGATGTAGTCACTAGTGCTACAGTAGCAGAACCCTGAGAAATTCTAAGTAATGCACTTAATAAGAATCCAAGTACTACAACTGATATACTAAGACCAGACATAGTGTCAACTAAGAAGTTTCCTATTCCACTAGCATTTATAACACTACCAAATGCTCCCCCTGAACCTGTTATTAATAGTATCAATCCTGCTGAATCGGCAGCTTCAATAACAACATCTCCCATAGGTTTACTTATGTACTTCTTTAAAAATACTATTGCTACCAATATTCCAAGTAATATTGCTATATTCTTATCGCCTATAAAAGCAAGTATTCCACTCATTTTAGAACCTTTTTCTAAAAACATACTAAATACATTTGATACAAGTATAAGAAGTATTGGGAATAATAAAGAAAACATAGAAACTCCAAAACCAGGGACTTTATTAGAGTTATCATCTTCAAGTTCAATACTCTCTTTTTCTTGTTCTAAATTTTTTTCTCTATTATTTTCGTCAATTGCATAAGCTGGATATTTTTCAAAACGTTTTCCATAAATCCATCCTCCTGCAAGAACTGCTGGAAATGCAACAATTATAGAATAAAGTATAAAACTACCTACATTTGCATTTACATTTGCTGCAACAGCTAAAGGCCCTGGTGTTGGTATTACAAGTGCATGACCTACTATTGTACCAACGCCTAATGCACATACAAAAACCATAAGAGACTTCTTAGTTACTCTCGAAACATATTTAACTATAGGCATCATTATAACAAATGCAGCATCCATAAACACTGGAATTGAAATTAAAAATCCTGCTGTAGTTATAGCTAACGCACTATTTTTTTCTCCAGTTCTAGCCAACAATCCCTTTGCAATAGATTCTGTTGCTCTTGATTCTGAAAGTATATTTCCAAATATTATTCCAAGTCCAATTACAATACCAATACTACCTAATGTATTTCCAAATCCAGTTGATATTGTAGTTGAAATTTCATTTATAGGCATTTTAACCATAAATCCTGTAATTATTGATGTTATAAGTAATGCCAAAAATGGGTTTACTTTAAACTTGATAATTGACACAAGCAAAATTCCTATAGATATAATAAATGCTATCAAAAGTCCATATCCTGTAATCATAATCTTTTCCCCTTTATAATTTACTTTATTATCTCTTGACCTTATTTTTTCTTTTATTATGATATTGTAACTCTATCATCTCTGTATAATATAATCTAAATCTAATTTTTATAATACATATCTACTATATCATCAATATCTTTGCCCTTAGTTATTGTGTTTTTTTATTTCAACACCTGCTAATTTTTCAAAATATTGAGCTATTCCACCATGGTCATCTTCTAAGTGTCCATGTACTTTTAATGTTTGCATAATTTCTAATAGCTGACTTGTCATAGGTAGTGGCACATCCAAATTATGTGCTGTCTGCATTACATTTTTTATATCTTTTAGATTGATAGATATTTTCCCACCTGGTTTAAAATCACGATTCATAATCATTGGTATTTTTGCATCCAATATTGTACTGCCAGCTAAACCTCCCCTTATCGCTTTGTACACTTTTTCTGGGTCTGCTCCTGCTTTGGCTGCAAGTACAAATGCTTCAGATACTGCTGCTATTGTAAGATTAACTATTACTTGATTTGTAAGTTTTGTAACACTTCCACTACCATTATCTCCAATTAAGATAGCTGAGCTTCCCATTATATTAAAGAATGGCTCTACTTTTTTATATACCTCTTCTTTACCACCAGCCATAAAAGCAAGTGTTCCATCAATTGCTTTTGGTTCACCTCCACTTACTGGCGAATCTATAAATTCTAAGTTCATTTGCTTTAATTTTTCTGCACATAACATAGATTCTGTAGGTGTAACTGAACTCATATCTACAATTATACTTCCCTCTTTTAAAGTATTTGTTAAACCATTAGCTCCAAATAATATATCTTGAACAATAGCTCCATTTGGAAGTATTGTAAATACAATCTCACACTCTTCACCTATTTCTGAAAGACTTGCATATTTTGCACCATACGATACAAGCTCATCTACAGCACATTTATTAATGTCATATACTAAAAGATTACATCCATCTTTTAGTAAGTTTTTGGCCATTGGTTTTCCCATTATTCCTAATCCGATAAATCCTAATTTCATTATATACCCCTCCATATTTTCATATTTTTGAAAACGTTTTTTATGATTTAAAGTATACTACACACCAGTATACCGGTCAATATAAAATATAAAAGTATTTATTTTAACAATAAAACACGATTTTTAGATTTATATAATAGATTTTATCTATAATCATTATATTTAACGCATACTATTTATGTTAAATAAACCACACTATTTTTATATTATATTTAATCATACTTTATATTAATTATTTTTCTTTATATCAACTATTTTTATCAATAATTAAGTATCATTCAACTAAACCTTTATTTATATCGCCATATCATCCAATATATAATTTAAATTTCAAAGGATTGACCTTAATTTTACTATGTTGTATTCTTAACATTATATAAGTTTTTGTATTTTTACATTGTTTAGGAGGGGTAAAATATGGCTACATTTAAAAGATTACAAGAACAAGCATATGACTATTTAAAAGAATTAATACTATCTGGTGAAATAATAGAAAATGAAATATATTCTGAAACAAAGCTTGCAAGTGAAATAGGAATCTCAAGAACTCCTATAAGAGATGCTCTTCAAAGACTCAGTCAAGATGGTTTTATAGATATCATTCCAAGTAAGGGTTTCAAAATTCATCAAATCACAGCCAATGAAATTGTAGAGATATTTCAAATACGTTCTGCAATAGAAGGATTTTGTACTTTTTTGATTACGAGCCAATACAAAGAGCCTAGAGCAATTCAAACTATAGATAAATTAAAGTATCTTTTAGATAAACAAAAAGAGATTGTATCAAGTGATAAGAATTTAAACACATTTGCAGAATATGATACTTTATTTCACACAACAATCGTCTCATATGCTCAAAATACTGAATTTGATAAGATGTTCAACAGCTATATGTACAGAATAAAAAAATTAGCTCTTGATTCATTATCACATGAGGGAAGACTAGAAACAACATTAAAAGAGCATACAGATATTTTTAATAATATATCTAATGGATGTACTGAAGATATTTACAAAACAACACTTATTCATATGGAGACTCCTAAATACATCAATTTAGAAGATTTTTGTAATAATAAATTATTTTAATAATCTATTTACATTTACTAAAATGTTATTTATCTCAAATCAATTTCTTATTTATAAAAAATACTCTATAATTATAATGTAACTACTATTATTTTAAGGAGTGATTTTTTTGAACAAAGATACTGTAACTAATGAAACTATTGACAAAGATTATGCTATTGAAGAAGTTCGTATGGCTTGTAAACATTTTGGTGATTTATATTTTTATTTTACCAAAGTATTAGTTGAGGAATTTGGAAATGAAAAAACTGCTGAAATATTAAAAAAAGTTTTGTTTGAAAGATCAGAAGAAAGAGCTATTTCTATGAGAGAAAGAGCCAATGAAAATGGAGATGAATTGATTGCTGACAATATTGCTAGTATAACTGATGTTCCATTTTTAGGTTGGGTTCCTGAATTTGAAGAGTTACACTGTCCTTATGGAGCTTCCTGGCTTTCACGCTTTGAAGAAAATCCTTGGTTTAAGCAGTTTGCATCCCTTTATTGTGATGTTACTGATACCACTGTTGCTGAGGTATTTACAGGAGATACATCACATAAAATAACAAAAAATATTCTATGGGGTGATAAAGTTTGTGAGAGAATATATTTTCATGATGATAATATATCTCAAGGTAAATATACTTACGGAACTAGAAACTGCAAGTAAATAATTTAATTTTTCTATATTTTTATACTATATTTTGTACTTTTTCATATAAATATTATAACTAGTCTTTTATTTTACTTTTGTTTAACTTAAAGATAATTTACTTTTAACTTCTATGAATTAACATATAAGTAATAAAAAATTTATCTTTATAAAATTATAGCCTTTAGGTCTATAATTTACATAATATTTATACTCTTTATAAAATTTTTTAGAAGCTTCTATTGTTATACTATAAAACTATCTTGAGAAAGGCTGATTAAATGTTTAATAAAATATATGAAAAAAAAGAATTTATAGTTTTTCAAGTTAAAAAAGGTTATGTAGTTTATAATACTAGAAAGAATTTTGAAGAAGGTCATACACACTTAAAACATTTTGAAGCAGCAAAGACAGCTATTGACTTAGCTATAAACAAAAAAATTCCTCGAAGTAAAGACGGATATTATCTAACTAGTTTAATTCGAATAAGCGATGATTGTTATTACATTGATAAGTTAAGTGAGTTATTATATGTCAGAGAACAAAAAGGTAAAAAAGAAAAATACTGCAATTCTAGCTATCAGATATAACAAGATTAATTGTCAAATATAAATATTTTTAAGCTTAAATATAAAGAGTATCAGTAAGTTTATTAAAAAATAACTTTGCTGATACTCTTTTCAATTCTAACATTATCAATTTAAATTTTAGCTATTATTCATGCAGATATTTTACTATTCAGATTCTGTATCTGCAAATTGGCTATTATAAAGCTTCTCATAAAATCCGCCTTTTTCCATTAGTTCATCATGATTACCTTGCTCTATAATACTTCCATTATTCATAACCAAAATCAAATCAGCATTACGAATTGTAGAAAGTCTATGTGCTATAACAAAACTAGTTCTACCATTCATAAGATTTCTCATTGCCTTTTGAAGCATCAATTCTAATCTAGTATCAACAGAGCTAGTAGCCTCATCTAATATCAATATTGAAGGGTCTGATATAAAAGCTCTAGCTATAGTTAAAAGTTGTTTTTCTCCCAACGATATATTAGATGCTTCTTCATTTAAAAACATATTGTAGCCATCTGGAAGTGTAGTTATAAAGTGATGTACATTTGCTACTTTTGCTGCTTGTATAATTTCTTCCTTAGTAGCTCCAAATCTACCATATTCTATATTTTCAAAAATAGTACCATTAAATAACCATGTATCTTGAAGTACCATTCCAAACATTGAACGTAAATCTTCACGTCTCATATTTCTGATATCTACTCCATCTACTTTAATAGCTCCTCCCTTTACATCATAAAACCTCATCAATAAGTTTATTAATGTTGTTTTACCTGCTCCAGTAGGACCAACAATAGCTACCATTTGACCACTTTTTATTTCTACATTTAAATCTTCTATTAAAGTCTCACTTTCTCCATATCCAAAATTCACATGTTCAAATGTAACATTTCCTTGTACATTTTCTATCTTAACTGGATTTTCAACATCAGGAGTTTCCTCTTCTTCATCCAAAATTTCAAATACACGCTCTATTGCTGCAAAAGAAGATTGTATTACAGTTGATAATTGTGTCATCTGTGAAAGAGGCTGATTTATTTGCCATATGTAACGTACAAATGCTTGTAAATTTCCAACTGTTATCCCTCCACTCACTGCATATATAGAACCAACTACTGCTACTGCTGCAATTCCAAAATAAGTTACTAATGAAACCATTGGATTCATCATACTTGATATAAATTGTGCCTTAAATCCATTTTCACAAAGTTCTTGATTTACTTTTTTAAATTCTTCTATAGAGTCTTCTTCTTTACCATATAATTTTATTTCATTAAATCCAGTATACATCTCTTGTACTTTTCCATTTAATTTTCCAAGAGCATTTTGTTGTAATGAAAATCGCTTTTGTGATTTTTTTACTATAAACTTAGATACAAAATAACTAATTGGAATTATAAAAAGAGCTATAAATGCCATATATACATTAATTGTAAACATCATAGAAATTGCCAAAATTATTACTAAAATTGAGTTAATAATTTGCATAAAACTCTGTTGTAAGGCATTTGATATTGTATCTACATCATTTGATATACGGCTTAGTACATCTCCAAAACTATTGCTGTCAAAGTAACTAATAGGCAGTTTTCTTATCTTATTTTCTACTTCATTTCTTAAGTCTCTCATAGTATTTTGAATAGCATTTGTAAGTAAAAAACTTGAAGCATACGTAAAAATTGCATTAGCAACATATATACATGCTAAGAGTGCCAAAATTTTTACTACATAGTTAAAATTCACAGATGCTCCTGGTATTCCTTTTGCTATACGAATTACATCTTTAGTTAATTGTGTTATTATTAATCCCTCTGTTTTAGGAGCAATTGCATTCATAGTAGCTGCTAAAATTATACATATAATAGCTATAATAAATGAAAATTTATATTGCTTTACAAATGGAAGAAGTCTACCAATTGTTTTTTTAAAACCTTTAGACTTTTTCATTATTCCAATTCCTCCTTTTTCAACTGAGATGTTGCAATTTCATAGTATATTTCACAATTTTTCAATAATTCCTTATGAGTTCCCATTCCAACAACTTGTCCTTCATTTAGTACTACAATTTTATCAGCATCAATAATTGAGCTGATTCTCTGTGCAACAATCAATACAATTGCATCTTTTGTTTCTTTTTTTAGCTTAGAACGAAGTATTGCATCAGTCTTAAAATCTAATGCAGAGAAGCTATCATCAAATATATATATTTCAGGTTTTCTTATAATAGCTCTGGCAATAGAAAGTCTTTGCTTTTGACCTCCAGATACATTAGCTCCACCTTCACTAATTAATTCATCAAATTTTCTAGGTTTTTTTGATATAAACTCATATGCCTGTGCAACTTTGGCTGAATGTTCTAATTCTGATGTTCCTGCTTTATTTTTACCAAATCTAATATTATTTGCTATACTACCAGTAAAAAGCAATGCCTTCTGAGGTATAAACCCTATCTTTTTTCTTAAAGCCTTTAAGTCATATTCCCTTATATCTACTCCATTTATCTTAATACTACCTTCTGTTACATCATAAAATCTAGGTATCAAGTTAATTAAGGTACTTTTTCCACTACCAGTACTACCTATAAAGGCAACTGTTTCACCAGTCTTTGCAGTAAACGAAATATCTTTAAGCACAGAAGCTTCTCCATCTGGATAAGTAAATGTTACATTGTCAAATTCTATAAGTCCTTTATTTTCAGTATCTTTTACTCCATTTTTAGGATTTTTTATAAGTGGTTCTTCTTCTAAAATTTCCTTTATTCTATTTGCTGAAACTTCTGCTCTTGGATACATGATAAATACCATTGAAAAAAGCATAATTGAAAACATAGCATGGAAAAGATATTCCAAAAATGCAACCAATTGTCCAACTTGAATTTCTCCAATATTTATTTTTTCACTTGAAATCCAAAACACAGCCAAAACAGCTATATTTAATAATAAAAAGAATGCGGGTTGAGTAATTGACATAAGCTTAAACAATTTTTTAGAAACATTAGCATAATATGTATTTGTTTCTTCAAATCTTTTTGTCTCATAGTCATCATTCCCAAATGCTCTGATTACTCTTATTCCCGTTAAATTTTCTCTTGATATAAGGTTTAGTTTATCCAGTCCTTTTTGTTGTTTAGACGATATTGATTGAGAAATTTTTGCTATTACTGCTACTCCAATAATTATAAAAGGAACTGATATAGCTAATACCAAAGAAAGCTCTACACTTGTTCTAATTGTCATGATTATACTTATAATAAACATGACTGGAGTTAATAAAGCTGTTCTAAGAAGTATATTTACAAATTGTTGAATTTGAAATGCATCATTTGTAGTTCTTGTAATCATTGAAGAAATCCCAAATTTATTGTATTCAGTGTGTGAAAATTCTTGAGATTTTTTAAATATATCATTTCTTATATCTCTAGTTACTCCTGTTGATATTTTTGCAGAACAATAACCCAATAATACACTACCTACAACTCCTATAATAGAAATAACAACTATTACTATTCCCATTTGTTTTATGTAAGTTGTGTTTTGATTTGCAATACCATTATCAATTATTTTAGCTATTATTGTTGGTATACCTAATTCAACTAATGCAAAACTAAATATAGCCAGTATATTTAATGCTATTAATAACTTATAATTTTTTAAATAATTTAAAATTAATTTCATATTCTACTCCTTTCTTAATTTTTGAGACAGTGTAATTATTATGTAGTAATGCCAAGCTTATGAATACTTGCTTTTATAAAAAAAGGAGAAAAGAGTTAGTGCACTCTCTTCTCCAGCATATTCTTTTTAATACACCCTCCGATAAGTCGCTTCTATGTTACCATATTTGACAAGTAATGTCAATTTATATATAATTTAAGCTTTTAAATACTTTATTTTATAAAATGATAACAAGCCAGCACATACTTTATACTTGTTTTTTACTATATTCTAATTTTACAAGTTGTTCTATATTACTAACCTTTTTAAGATTTAAGTTTGTTCTCTGTATTCCAGCTTTAAATAATGGAATTCCTCTACCTAATATTATTGGCAATACATATACAAAATAATCATCAATTAGATTATCTTTTGTAAATAATTCTACTATTTCACTTCCTCCAATTATCCAGATATCTTTCCCATTTTTCTCTGCTCTAATTTGCTCAATTAGTTTTTTAGGTTCCAAATTGGTATACTTTACATTTTCATTAACTCCACTAGTAGTCTTTGAATACACATAACATTCTTTCCCTTTATAAAACCATTCATTTGGGCTTAGTTCATTTATTATTTGTGTATATGTTGAATTTCCCATAATAACTGTATCAATTGTATCGTAAAAAGTATTATAATCTTCCTGTTGAGAATCTGAAGCTACTTCATCTAAAAAAGCTACACTACCATCTTCTTCTGCTATATAACCATCTAAACTCATTGCAATATAAAGTACCACTTTTCTCATATTTGCTACCTCCAAAATTTATAATATAAGTTTTTTATGCTGAAATAAAATTTTCACTTATTTAAAATACCCTATTAAATAAAACTCAAACAGTTTTAAGTAAAACCACAAAAATAAAACATTATTATATATACAGTTTAATAGTTACATAATTTGATAACCAATAAATATATTGAAAATTCTAATTAATCTAAATAAATATTGCTCTAACCTCATACTGGTTCTATAATATAATTAGAAGATATTTATATTATAAAATTAATCTTATCATAATATTTATTAATATCGTAAAATTAAGACCTGTGATTGATTTTATTTTTATTGAAAGGTGGTAAACAATATGAAAATTTCAGAAATTGCTACACCAAGCTTTTTACTAGATTTAGACCAGTTAGAAGAAAATATAAATACAATACAAGAAATTTGTACAAAGAATAACAAACAGCTTTGGCCTATGCTTAAAACTCATAAAAGTACATATATTGCAAAACTTCAAAAAGATACAGGTGCTACTGGATTTCTTGTTGGAACTCTTGATGAAGCTGAAGCTTTGATAAATGCTGGCTTTAAAGATATTATGTTGGCTTACCCTTACATGGGAGATGCAAATATAAATAGGGTAGTAACCATGGCTTCAAAAATAAATTTAATATGTGCTACAGATAATATAGAATGTGCAAGAGCTTACAGCAAGGCTTTTTCTCTAGCTAAAATTGAATGTAAACTACTTCTTATTGTAGATTGCGGATTACACCGTTTTGGTGTTAAACCAGAAAAAGTAGTAGAACTTGCTATTGAAATTTCAAAACTAGAAAGTATAAAGATTGTTGGAATAAGCTCACATCCAGGTCAAGTATACGGTTGCAGTTCTCCAGAAGGTGTACCAGATGTTTGTGTTCAAGAAAATTCTGCTATGGAAAAAGCATCTAAATTATTAACTGATAATGGATTTAATATAGATATTGTAGCTTCTGGAAGCACTCCAACAGTTGAAACTGAAGCTACTTCTAAAACTATCACTGCTGTAAGACCTGGAAACTATGTATATTATGATGCTATACAAATAGCTTTAGGATGTGCTACTGAAAAGATGTGTGCTCTTACTGTTGTATGTACTGTAATATCAAAAAATAGTGATGGATATTATTTAGTTGATTGTGGAAGTAAATGCCTTGGACTAGATAAGGGTGCTCATGGAAATAGTAGTATTGTTGGCTATGGTATAGTTTGTGGACATCCAGAACTTATTATTGATTCACTTTCAGAAGAAGTTGGCAAAATTAAAGTAAATGGAAAAACTAATATAAAAATAGGTGATAGGATAAGAATCATACCTAACCACTCTTGTTCTACTGCAAACTTAACAAGTAATTTACTAGGCTTTAGAGGAGATACAATAGAAAAAGTCATTGAAGTAGATATACGTGAAAATTCAAAACATATTGTACTTTAAAAATAAAATCATAATAAATTTATATTGATATTAACTAAAAATGAATTTAATTTATTGTTGATTTAAAGATATTAAAACAAAACATAGAAAGTTTTAAAAAAAAGCTCTAAAAACATAGAAAATCTAAAAGAAGTTTACTACTATACTAGTAAACTTCTTTTTTAATTAACATATCATTTTTTAATTAGTACATCATCATGACATTATTATGTTAGTTTTATTTAATTTTTACATTAATCCCATAAAAGTAAGTAAAACTCTAACTATCAACATACCTACCACTGCATCAAATATAGGAACTGCTAATAGTAACATTCTATACTTAGTGCTAGTATTAGCTACAAGAACTATTCTAGCGTAATGACCAACTAGAGTACCCATTAACATACATGGCATAATCAAAATAGTTGCTTGTGATGCTGCAATTATACCTTGCGCAAATAAATTTGCGGCTGTAGCTGCTCCTGCTGCCTTAGCAAAGAAAGCCGCTATCAAAACTACGACTGATTCTCCAGGTAGTCCAAAAATCCCCATTACTGGACCAAAAACATTTCCTAAAATATCAACTATACCAGTCAATTGTAGAAATTGTACTATTACATACCCCATTATCATGGCTGGCAATATTTGTTCAACACCTATGTAAAAACCTTTTTTTGCGCCTCCCATAAATGTTTCAACAACAGTTTTTTTTGGTTTACTATTTACAATTGTACTTCCAGTATTTTGTTGACTCATATTACGCAGCCTCCTTATTTTTATTCTTTTTATTTTTTATATTTATAATTAGTCTAACTAGATTGGCACCAAGTATCTTACAGAATATCTCTATAAGTATTATTGGACCTAATGCCAATAATGCTATTGGCAAAAGTGGAGCTTGAGTATTTATTGTATTTAATATAACTGCTGAACCAGCATATTGATAAGCTACAAATATAGTTCTTTCATCATCCGTTATTTCTCCGCTTTCACATAATTCTTTTGTCATTATTGAGGCTACATCTGAACTAGTAAATGAAGATACAAATGCTATACCCGCTATTCCAGGTATCCCAAGTAAAGGTTTAAGTAATGGATTAAATATTTTTGATGCAGCTTTCATCCCTCCCATAGATTCAACTACATCAATAAGTCCTACAGCAAAACACACAGTTGGTATTAAAGTAAGTGCAAATAAAAAACCATCCTTTGCACCAGTTCCACCCTTTCCCATAAAGTCTACGCCATCTGAAATAGTACCAAATGAGCCAGTTAAGTTAGCAAAGTCTAAAGCTTTTAGAAATCCTTGACTCTCCTTAAAAATACCAGAAAATAGTATTATCAATACAAATAAAGACATATATCCTTTCCATGTTACCTTATTATCTCCAGCTGTTGTATCCATATAAAATCCCCCTTTTATATATCAAATTTATCTAAATTTAAAACAATTGTAGAAATCAATTTTACCCTTTCAAACATAGAATCTACTAATGCATATTCTCTTGAGGTATGATTCCATTCTCCTTTTACTCCAAAAGAACATATCGCAGGAACGTTTGCAATAGTTAAATAGCTAGCATCTGAACTTCCTCCAAGTCTCTTAGAATTTATTTCACCAAACCCATTTTCTTTTGATACTGTATTTACAAATTTGTGAAACTTCATAACATCCTCTGTAGTTTCAAATGGCATCATTTCACTTACAAAATCAACATGTGTAGAGGTTCCTTCTATGTAAGTATCTTCACATATTTCTTGAATTCTTTTTTTAACATTCTCCATTTCTTCTACTTTTTCAAATCTAAGGTCTACTTCTATACTACAATCTTCAGGAATAGAATTTGATACTCTTCCTCCTTTAATTATACTTACACTTGCTGTAGTCCCAACTTCAAGATTAGTCAATTTTTGTATTTGTAATATCTTATTAGCCATTTCTTCTATTGCATTTCTTCCACCTTCAAAATCATTTCCTGCATGTGTTTCTACACCTTTTACATTTATATTACACCCGATTCTTCCTTTTCTACCTACACATAAGCTATTATCTACCAACCCAGTTTCCATATTAAATGCACATAGACCACCTTTTGCTTCTTTTAATATAATGTCTCCTCCGTTTGAATCCTTATGTCCTATCTCTTCATCACCTGAAAAGACTATTTTTATTGGTCTATCTTTGTATCCTATCTTATTTAAAGCCTTGATAACGTATAAAGAAATTACTATTCCACCTTTCATATCTAACACACCTGGCCCATATGCTTTTCCTTCCATTATTTTAAATGGATTTTCTCCAAATGTACCTATTTCAAAGACAGTATCCATATGCCCTGAAAAAATTATTGGTTTCTTATTTCTGTTAGAACCAAGTGTACCTATTAATGTACTGCCATTATTTCCAGCATCTATTAAATCACAATCTAATCCTTCTTTTTCAAACTCACATTTTAATCTCTCAGCCAATTTATTTACACTCTCTTTACAGTTTGTATAGCTTTCAATATTAACAATCTCTTTCCACAGTGAAATTATTTCTTCTCTATTCTCGTCAACAAATTTAGAAATCTCCTTTAAATATGTAATCATAATAATCTCCTTTATTTTTGAATAAAATTTTTTTCCTAAAAGCTGAGTTTATACTTTAGGAAATTCTAAAAGACTAGTCCTTAATTACAAAATAACACAATTATTTTCATCAGTCAACATTTTTTCAGTATATTTTTTATTTTCTGATTTTTCTTTTAATTATTACTTTGTAAAATAAATTGACGCTTTTTATCTACTATTATAAAATGAGGTTATAAATTGATAATTAGTTACAATACTTTCGAAATTTTAAAGGAGGTTTTATGAAATATAAGATTGGCTTTTTAACAACATCTTATTTTATGGCAGATAACTTTAAACAAGCTCTCGAAGAATTAAAAGATATTTGCGAAATTACATACATTGAACTAAAAGGCGAAAATCCTTTTAGTAATTTGCCAAATATATATAATGAACAAGTAGATAATTTTGATGGATTTGTTTGTAGTGGTCTAATTCCATATAGTGAGCTTATAATAAATATAGAGGATATAAAGGTCCCATTAAGTTTCTTAAAGCTTGATGAAAGAGATTTTTATAAATACTTATTTAAACTATTAAATAGTAAAAGAGAGATTGATTTTACAAAATCATTTATTGATTTTTTAAGAGAAGATAATAACTATTATGACATCTATTCATTGATAGATTCTAAAAACTGTCCATATACAATTAGAGATTTCAATATTCCTCAACCTGTATATGACTTTAAAAAATTAAATGATAAATTATTGGAGATACACTTAGATTTATTAAAAAATAATAAGATTAACCTTTCTATTACTAGAAATTATATAATTAATTGTGAATTAAATAGACTTGGATATGATTGTATTTATATGGTGCCATCTACTGAATCAATCTTAAACACATTTAAATCTGTAATAAACGAAATAACATTAAAAAATTTAGATAAAAATAAATCTGCAACTTGTATAGTCACAATAAATAGCTCAGAGTATATAAATGATGACCTAATATTTAAAAATGATGAGATACAAAATCAAATATACAATACTATCTTAAATTCTTTATCAAGAAATGGGTTCTATGGAGTTCAAGTCAAAAAAAATGACATGAAAATAGAAATACATACTACTAAAGAAATGCTAAATAATATGACTAAGGATTATACAGAATTTTTTATTTCAGAAGACTTAAAAGAAATCAAGTATAGCTTAAATATTGGTTGGGGAATTGGCAACACAAATATTCATGCAGAACAGAACGCTCGTCAGGCAAATAGTAAATCAGCTTCTCTAGGTGGAAATTGTACGTTTATAGTAAATGACACTAATAATATAATAGGACCTTTATATTCAAATAAAAATTCTAATGACCTGGAAGAAAGTTCAATAGCTAATAAAGTTGCTTCTTTCATTCCTTTATCTAATGTAAATGTATCTAAAATTATGAGTATGATTAATGATAGAAATTCAAATAATGTATCAGCAGAAATATTATCAGACTATATGAATATAACTCTTAGAAGTGCAAATAGAATCCTAAGTATCTTATATAAGGCTGGTATTGCAACTATTGTAAACACAAAACTGGATAATCAAAGAGGTAGACCACGAAAAATATACAAAGTTGATTTCTTAGCTTTTTTAGATAATATGTAGAGAGATAACATGTAGAGATTGAAGTCTGAATTATTAGCTTTTCCAATAAAAATAATAATTTTCCACTGATTCTCAATAAGCAAAGTTTTTAAATATGAATATACAAAATGCCAGAATCCTCATAAACACTATATTTTTATCAACTCTGGCATTCTTTTTTATTTCGCTATCAAAATTTAAACAAATGATGCTAAAGTAAGCTTTTACTTTTATCTTACTTCATCAACATGGAAAATGTACCTTAGCACGTACCCTAAATTCTTTATGGAAAGTAAGTTCACTCCTTACTCATTTTTTGAGAGTTGCTTGTTTTTTGGTATATTTTATTCCATCCTACTAGTAATAAAATCATAAATACACAGGTATCTACAAAAAGAATAACGGTAACGTTCTTGACAATATTGTAGACAAAAAATATTGAGAATACTTCTACGGATAAAGCTACAAAACATAAAAAGTTCGTCAAATAATCTGCAATAGTATCACTATAGAAAGCTCGTATTTGTAACCATCTACATGTAAATGGACGTAAAATAAATCTGAATACAACACAAATAATTGGATAAGCATAAATAAATTTTTTATCTACACTATTGGCTACACCATTATTCCATTGCACAGGAATTTGAGTTGGCAGTTTTGGAAATGCTATGATTGCAATCAGTAAACAAGCAATGGTTATAATTCCCCATGTAATATTTCCTCCCCACATATATAAGAAACTTACAGAGTCCAGTTTTAAAGTATGTTTATTTTCATTCCAATATTCTGGTATCTCAGTTATATATTCTTCTACTTTTAAATTTAGATAACTTAGTTCATTAAATTTAAGCATTTTTTCACACATAGTTTTTGCATTTTCCAAATCATATATTTGAGTTTTGAGAACTTGTTCCTGTTTTTCAACAATCTCATATAAAGATATTTGCTGAAGTATAATATTACGAATATCATCAATAGAAATCCCTAATGTACGTAAATATGCAATTTTTTTGATGTCCTCTATATTTTCATCTGAATACTCTCTATAACCATTACTCTCATTACGAATGGGCTGAATTAGCATTTCTTTCTCATAAAATCGAATATTAGAACGTGTTAGTCCAGTTTTTTCTTCAACTTCTTTAATTATCATTTTTAAACACCACCTTTCGATTTATTGAATTACCTAATATCTTTCTTTTTTATTACTCTAAGTCTTCTTTAATGTTTTATTTCATTATTTTATTCGCCAATATTCCATTATCAATAATACCACACTTTGTAATAATCTCCTCCTTGTGTGTATCTAAAACTGCTTGATTATTATATAAGATACAGTATAAACATGGTTTACAGTCAAGTATTTTTATCATTTTTTTGATTCTATTAAAAAAGGCATCGCAAATAAATGCCATGCCTTTCTATTAATTTAGTCTTTTCATATCTTTCTCAGTCCAAAAGTCAAATTAGCCTGTCTTATATTAAAATTGATAAAAGATATAACAAGTCGTATAAGATTTTCTATCATATTAAATAATTAATTGCCCACTTCTCACAATCCCAAATTTTATTAACTATATCATTATAAAACTCTGGCTCATGGCAGACTAAAATTATACTGCCTTCATATGATATTAAAGCTTTTTTTAGTTCTTCCTTTGCTTCAGAATCTAAGTGGTTTGTTGGCTCATCTAGTATTAATATATTACTAGGATTATTTATAAGTTTACATAACCTTACTTTAGCTTGTTCTCCACCACTTAATATAGAAAGCTTGCTTTCTATATGTTGATTAGTCAAACCACATCTTGATAGCATTTTTCTTATTTCATATCTTGTGTATGTTGGAAATTCATACCACACCTCATCAATAAGTTTTTTATCACTTATTTCTTTAACTTCCTGTTCAAAATATCCAACATTTTGTTCTTCTCCTACTTCAATACTTCCACTTATTGGTTTATTTATTCCAATCAAGCTTTTTAATAAGGTTGATTTTCCTATGCCATTTGCACCTATTAAAGCTACCTTTTCTCCTCTTTCCATAATTAAATTTATAGGTTTACTTAATGCTGTTTCATATCCTATAACTAAGTTCTTAGCTTCAAATATCATTTTCCCAGATTTTTTGGATATTTTAAAGTCAAAGTGAGGTCTTACTTTTTCCTTTGATATACTTATTCTTTCTATTTTATCTAATTTTTTCTGTCTTGATTTTGCCATCTTACTGGTTGATGCTCTAACTTTATTTTTTGCAATATATTCTTCTAACTTTGATATTTCTCTAATTTGTTTTTCTTGAGCTATTCTTAAATTTCTCTTGTTTTCTTTATACATCTTTTGAAAATTTTCATAATTACCAATATATCTTGTCAATGTCATATTTTCAAGATGACACACTACATTCACAACACTATTTAAAAACTCCAAATCATGTGATATCAATATGAATGCATTTTCATAATTTTGAAGATATTTTCTTAACCATTCTATATGTTCTTCATCCAAATAGTTTGTAGGTTCATCTAAAAGCAATATATCTGGTTCATCTAACAATAATTTGCCTAATAATACCTTTGTTCTTTGACCTCCACTCAATTCTGAAACATCTCTATCAAGTCCAATATGTCTAAACCCAAGACCTAGGGCAATTGAATCTATCTTTGAATCAATATTGTAAAATTCATTGTTATTTAAAAATTCTTGTATATTTGCAACTTTTTCAAGAGACTTATTTATCTCATGTTCATTCATTTCTCCCATTTTACTGTATATGCTATTCATTTCACTTTCCATATAAAAAAGTTCCTTAAAAGATTCTCTTAAAATATCTTTTATTGTATTACCTTTTTCTAGTTTAGTGTGTTGATCCATATATCCAACTCTTACTTTACTACTCCATTGTATATCACCACTATCTGGAATTAGCTGACCTGTTATTATATTCATAAATGTAGATTTTCCCTCGCCATTTTTTCCAACAAGACCTACATGCTCTCCTCTTAACAATCTAAAAGATATGTCTTTAAATAATGTTCTATCTCCAAATCCATAACTTATATTATTTACATTTAAAATACTCATTGTTCTATTCCTCTTCTTAAAATTTAGAAATTCCTCAATAAAATCATATCATTTAAATAGATTATCCCTCAAGTTCATAAACAAACCTGTACTAATTTTGTACGAAAAAAGAGACTTTGTTAAAAAGTCTCTTCTTAATTTTTTGTTATATAAATCTATCTTTAGAACATTAATATTCTATTTTCAATCACTTTTTTCTTCTCTGATTATTCGTCTTATACTATGCTCCGTTAAATAGTAGTCTTTTGTAAGTTCTTTAACAGAAATACCTTTATTGTACTTATCAAGTATTTCCCTATTTCTTTCTTTCAAGATATTTCTTGAACCACTATTTTCGCCCCAAGCTTTTTTATTTTCAGACTTTCGTGGTATATATAAATAACTACCATCTGTATACTCTTGAATTAATTCAAGTATCTCTTCTGGCAATATATTTTGTGCTTTTTCATACTTCATAATACTCTGCTCCCATCTACATTTTTAATTGTAAATAAAAGCAAAGACTGCACAAAAACAATTTAGCCTAAATATTATCTTTATCTATTAGGCTCTAAACAAAGTTTTATTGCAATTGTATTTTGCAGTCTTTGCTTAGAGCCAACTGAAATTATAATATCGTTACTCTCTTTCATATTGCAAACTCCCTTTCTATCTAATTTAAACTATTACATATCACTAACTTTAGCCATTATATCTTTTGTAAATCTAACAGCTTCAGATACATCTTGCTCATCTGGATGACTTTGAGACTCTTCATGACCTTTTAATTGCTCACGAATATGTTCATTTTCAGGATGAAGCTTTAGCATTTCTTCATATTTTACCTTTAAACCTTCTGCAATCTTTCCTTGGCATATAAATGACCCAACTATTTCATTATCTTTCGAAAAGACATCTTTCACTTTGTCCATAATGTTAATTCCATAGTTACCCTTTGTATTTGCTCCCATTGTTCCAAATAAAGCTAGCTTTTTGTTGTGAATATTTTCAAAGACTAGTTTTGAATTTTTATCACAAATACCCTTATCTACCCAATATCCCAAGAATATTATATCATATTTTTCATAGTCAACATTATTATCAGTTACTTCACTGATATTTTTAATTTCTTTTTCGCCTTGCATTGCATCATATATAGATTGAGCAATTTTTTTAGTATTTCCAGTTAAACTTGAATATAAAATTAAACTTTTCATGATATATCCTCCTATATGTTAAGTATTTATCTAAAATTTCTTAATACCATTAAATTTTCAATTACTATAAGATTTTATTAATCTAATATACAACCAAATTGAGAATGTGTCTGTAATGCATCTGCACATTTTTTATTGCAGTAGCAACACTTCTTGATATCATCTACTCTTTCCTCTCTTACTTTCTGCAACCAATCACTGTCTGCCAATAGTTGTCTCGACATAGCAACCATATCTACTCTGTTATTTGATATAACACTTTCTATGAAGTCTGGACTAGATAGCTTGCCAACACCACAAACTGGAAGGTTTGTGTGTTTTTTAACTTCATCAGCTAAATACAAAAAGCATCCTTCATCTTTAAAATAAGGATGATTATTAACTGGTATGGTGTCTTCTAATTTGGAATGATTTGCTAATGTTACATGAAAACTATTTACTCCAAGTGATTCAAATTTTTTTACAAAATGCTCTACTTCAGAAAATAAAACTCCTGCATTGCCATAATGAGGATTTTCTTGTCTAATTGCAAGTTTATAGTCTATTGGAACATCCTTTATATTATTACGAATACTACTAATTATTTCACTTGCAAATCTACTTCTATTATCATAACTTCCACCATATTCATCAGTTCTACTGTTGTATATACTGGATGAAAAGCTTCCTATAAGTCTATCTCCATGAATTTGAATCATATCAAATCCTGCTTTTTTTGCATTCAATGCTGTTACTCTAAACAACTCTATAATATTTTTTATTTCTTCTTTTGTCATATTTGTTACATAATCCTTTACTCCATCATCCATAATTTTTTTTATTTCGTCATGTGAAGTAATTCCCGATTTCATAGTATTTCTGATTAAATTTATGTCATAATCTGAACAAAATATTTGTGCTGAAACTTTCGCCCCTGAATCATGTATTGCATCTACAATTTTTTTATACTCTCTAATTCCATCTTCATTGGATAAGCTTAAAGCCATTTTATGAAAACTAGGTCTAACTGATACATCTCCTATAGTAACTAAAGCTACTCCTGATTTAGCAATTTTACAAAGCTTGTTAATTCGTTCTTCCAGATTAAGACCCATACTTGTAGGTGCAAAAGATACTCTATTTTTTAATTCTAAGTTTCCAATTTTAATTGACTTTAATAAGTTGCTATACATCCTATTCTTCCTCCACTGTTGCCTTTATATCTTTTACTGTATGTAATTTCTTTACTAATTCTTTGTATTCTTCATCCAAAAACTCTTTTTTTATATTACTATCCCACTTTGAAAATATGTTTTTTATATCTCCCAGTACTTCTTCACCCTTATCTGTTACTCTCAATTGAAAAGCTCTACTATCATTAGGGTTTTGAATCTTTTCTATGTAACCATCTTGTTCTAATCTAGAGATAGTTCTTGTAGTATGAGCTTTATCCACCTCGAATTCTGTCGAAATATCATTCAAAGAACAATTCCTATTCTTATTGATATAAATTAAATAAAAATATAGACCATTCGTAAGCTTATATGGCTTTAGACATTTTTCACAATAAAGTTTAAAGTTCCTTTGTAAATAACAAATAATATACGATAAACTCTCATTCTGTAAATTTTTAAAATCCATTTTTAATTTCCCCTCTATAATTCTAATATAATATATTTGACTATATCAACTATATTATATTAAATACTTGATACAGTCAAGAATATTTTGCCTTATAACTGTATAATTTTATACTACCTTATAAAATTATCATAAAATATAATTCTTCTTTGGTTAGAATTTGTAATTTTTTATATACATCATACATAAATATATTTTATATAAAAGTTTATATTTTCAAGCAAATAATTTTTCGAAAATTGTCTAAATTCAGTAAAAATATGGTAATATATACATAAGCAATATAAATCTATAAAAGGGAGTGTTACATATGATATCTAATAAAATGCAAACTTTAGTTGCAAACAGCTCTGTTATAAGAGCCATGTTTGAAGAGGGAAAAAAACTTTCCGATATCTACGGAGAAGAAAATGTTTTTGATTTTAGTATAGGAAATCCAAGTGTTGAGCCTCCAGAAACTATTAAAGCAGTTATAAGCGATATTTTAAATGAAGAATCTCCAAATCTAGTTCATGGATATATGAACAACTCAGGATATGAAGATGTAAGAGATGCTATTGCCAGCCACATAAATAAAAAAAATGGATTAAACCTTACAAAAGATAACTTAATTATGACTTGTGGGGCTGCTGGTGGTCTAAATATCATTTTAAAAACTCTTTTAAATCCTGACGATGAAGTTATTGCTTTTGCACCATATTTTGGTGAATATAAAAATTATACAGAAAACTATGATGGAAAACTAATCGAAGTCCCTACAAACATAGAAACTTTTGAACCAGATTTATATGCTCTAAAAAATGCTATTACTCCAAAGACAAGAGCTCTAATAATAAACACTCCAAACAATCCTACTGGTGTTATTTATTCTGAAGAATTGCTAAAAAACCTTGGAGAATTACTAGATACAAAACAAAAAGAATTTAATACAAATATATATTTAATTTCTGATGAACCATATAGAGAAATAATTTATGATGATGCTAAAGTTCCTTGTATATTAAAATACTATAAAAATTCATTTATAGGATACTCTTATAGTAAATCATTGTCTCTACCTGGTGAACGTATAGGATATATTGTGGCTAATGGAGAAATGGATGATTTTGATGATGTTATGTCTTCATTAAATGTTGCAAATAGAATACTTGGATTTGTAAATGCTCCTTCTCTTTTCCAAAGAGTTATTGCAAGAAGCTTAGATGCAGAAGTTGATGTAAATATTTACAAAAAGAACTTTGACCTTTTATATAATAGCTTAATAGAAATGGGATTTTCTTGTGTTAAACCTAGTGGTACATTCTATTTATTCCCAAAAGCTCCAATTGAAGATGATAAAAAATTCTGTGCTGATGCTAAACAATTTAATTTACTATTGGTTCCAGGTTCTTCTTTTGGTTGCCCAGGACACTTTAGAGTATCATACTGTGTATCTTACGATAAAGTTAAGAGTTCTCTACCAGCATTTGAAAAATTATCTAAATTGTACAATTTAAAATAATTAAATAAATCTAATTACAAATAATTAGCTACCTTAGTGTAGAATTTTATATTCTATATTAAGGTAGCTTATAATTTTATAGCTTATATTTATATACCATTTTATACCAATGTACTTGAATATTGTAGCTTATAGTACTAGTATAAATTACAAGGAGGTGTTTGATTTGAAAAAAGGTTATGTTTATATAATACTAACTACCCTATTTTTTAGTTCAATGGAAATTAGTTTAAAGACAGTTACTAATGACTTTAATCCCATACAAATAACCTTATCAAGATTTTTTGTTGGTGGCTTAGTCTTATTACCTTTTGCTATAAAAAGATTAAAATCCCTTAGTCTTTCTATTACAAAATCAGATTTAAAATACTTTGCTTTTTTAGGTTTTATGTGTGTTGTAGTAAGTATGTCATTGTACCAGTTAGCTGTACTAAACACAAAAGCATCTGTAGTTGCTGTCTTATTTAGTTGTAACCCAGTATTTGTTATGCTTCTAGCTTATTTGATTCTAAAGGAAAAAATCTATAGGCACAATATAATTTCACTTATATTAGAAGTCATTGGAATTATAGTTATTATAAATCCACTGCACACAAAATTAACTTTTAGTGGTATATTCTTAACACTATCTTCTGCCATTATTTTTTCAATGTACACTGTTTTTGGTAAAAGAAAAACGTTAAAATTTGGTGGAATAGTTGTGACTTGTTTCAGCTTTATATTTGGTAGTTTAGAAATGCTTGTATTGGTTCTACTTACTAAGATTAATTTTATATCAAATATATTAAATAAAAAAGGACTACATGTATTTGCAAATATACCTATTTTTAGTGGTTATACCTTACACAACATACCTACTATGATTTACGTATTTGTATTTGTTACAGGTGTTGGTTATGCACTTTATTTTATGGCAATGGAAGCTACATCTACTAGCCTTACATCTTTAGTATTTTTCTTTAAGCCAGTAATATCTCCAATACTGGCATTACTAATTCTTAAAGAATTTATTCCTATTAATATGATTATAGGAATTCTATTGATAGTGATTGGTTCAATAGTTTCTATTATACCTACAATAATAACTCAATCTCATAATAAACATATTGAGTCATTATATAAAAGTCAGTAATAAATATATACATAAGATTAAATTAATTAGTTTTTCACGCAATATAAAAGAGATGCTAGCATACTAGCATCTCTTAATTTTTTTATATAAATTTTCTATTTTGCTAAGTTTTGTAAAAAGCTATAAGTTTGTGGACAAGCTGCTTTTAATTTACTATTTGTGTCTTGATTTAAGTAGTAATATGCAAATGCCTCAGCAAAGAATTCTTCTGGATATACACCTAAATAATTTACATTTCCTAAAGAACGCCCTTCTTTAGCAAATATTTGTTTAAATTGTGCTGATTTAGAAATATCATTTAATGCAAGATGGTCTACTGCGTGTGCTGTTTCATGTAATTCTAAGTTTATTGCATCATGACCTTTACCTTTGTTACTAAATCCTATTCTAAGAGCTACTGTACTTCCACCTAAACCAGGAACATCATCCCAAGTTTTACCAGTATTTTCCCATCCTTTAGGAACTACACCTTTTAAATAAGCATATTCTTTTTCATCTGTTAATTTTCCACTTAATAATTTTATTTTTAAGTTATCTTGTTTTAATACATTTAAATACTTTCCATCTATATTAGCAAGTCTATTTATCATAGCATTAGCTTCTTTTTTATCGTAATTTCCATTTGGAAGAACCACTATTTCACTAAGTGTTTCTTTATTGTTTTTTAAAGTTGCACTATCTGCATGTGCACTTACTGGAACTGAACTTATTAAAAATATTGATATTATAGCGATTAATAATTTTTTACTTGGTTTCATATTATTCCCTCCTTTGAGTTAGGCCGGGAGTAATAAATTTCAAAATAAAAAAGATACCCAAGAGTATCTTTGTATATACAAAAAGAAATTTTTACTCTTTTCGGCAACTGGCTGGCGTAGTTTATTTAAACTTTAGCCCCTATAGCTTTGCGTGACTAGGTTTCCCTAGTTTTGCCTCGTTTAATTTTATATTTATATTATATCTTATATCTGTCTCTTTGTCTATAGTTTTTTGGATTTTTCTTCTAAAAAACGATTGTTTTTTTACATAATACTCCAAAAAAAAATATCTTCTAACAATATTCTCACTTGAAAATATTGTTTTAGAAGATATTTTTTAATATTACTTATATTTTTATAATGTTAGGGTCTAATTGATGTTTTTCTTTCTTCTCAATATAATAAGTCCTACAATAGCTCCTAATCCTAAAAGTATTTCTACAGTAATTGTAGTACTATCACCTGTCTTTGGTGGCACTGGTGGATTTACTACAGTATTATCTTTTACTGTATTATTCTTTTCCTGTGGCACTGGTGGGTTTACTACTTCTGGTATTGGAACAATTTGTTTAACAGGCTTTTCTATTACATCTTCTGATGGTGGTATTGGTGGATTTACTACCTCTGGTATAGGAGGATTTACCACGTTTTCTGATTGTGGTATTGGTGGATTTATTGTTGCTTCCTCTGTATCAGATGGTCTTGATGGTTTACTTGGCTTATCTGTACTTGGTGGCACTGGTGGATTCACTGTTGGTTCATCTGTACCTGGTGGTACTGATGGATTTACTGGAATATTTTCTTGTTTTACATTTTCTATATTCCCAATATCAACAATTTTACCAATATTTTTTCTATCAATTTCCACCTTTATTTTACCCTTTAATTTTTCATATCCACTTGGAGCCATTGTCTCCACTAAATAATATGTTCCTGGATTTTTGACACTAGATTCAATTATACCATCTTCATTACTAACTAAATCCTTAACTACTACTATTCCAAAGGTATTTTCCAAATTAAATTTTGCACCTTCAAGAGCACTTTTATCTGAACTGTCTACCTTCTTAGCTTCAAAAGCATATCCTTGTTTAGTAGTTTCTACACCAGGAGGACTTGAACCATTAATCTGAGCTACATTTTGTATAGTCTCCCCTACTTTTACATCTGTAAAATCTGCATCAAATGTAACCCAACCTTGTACAGGTTCACCTTCTTTTATTTGCTTAAATTCATATTTATTTACTAATCTTATAGTATTTTTTCCATCTTCAGCTTCTTTTTTAAGTTCAAGATTATCAGAGTATTTTATATTAGATATTTTTAATGTTGGATTTACTTCATCTAAAATATTTACTTGCCCTGCATCATAAACACCATAAGTTGACATGTTTATTTTATACTTAACTATTTGGTTATCATTTCCATATAATACCTTTTTATCAACCTCTTTTTTGGCACTTATTAATCCAGAGTTCTTCTTAAAACTTATCTCATCTCTTTTATCTACTTGACTATTATTCGCATCAAGAACAGCTCTATTTGTATAACTATCTTCAATACTAATAACTTTTAATGTATATGCTATAAAGAACTTTGATTCTACTTCTTCTTCACTAAGATTAATTGTAAATCCAGTTATAACTTTTTCTACTTGCCCACTTTCATTTCTTTTTTCTTCTGTTTTATATGAAATATTATTTGCAATTTTTTCTTTACTCCAAGGAGTCCAGCCACCATTCATTGGAACTTCTACAACTCTAAAATCATGCCCAGCTTCTCCAGCAGTAGTTAATCTCATACCTTCTGGTATATTATCTGTTATAACCACATTACTTACTGGTGATTTATCATCATTTATTGAAATCTGATAGTTGATTACTTGACCTACTTGAGTAATATTTGTTGCTCCTGAATGCCCCTTAGTCAAAAGATAATCATTTCCTCTATCAAATATACTTACAATAGCATCATCTTCTTGAACTTTATTACCTGCAGATTCTAATCTAGCTATATTCTTATATTTGTTACCATGTTTTGCATTTTCATCACTAATTCTAGCCTTATACTTAACAGTATACGCTTTATCTATATCTCCAAAAGTAACTGAAATAGAATTTTCACCTTGTTCAATATTAAAATCACTTACTTCTTTTCCATTGCTTGCTACTATACTTACAGAATCTTTTATTAATGTCATTCCTTCAGGGAGTTCGTCATATAAAGTAATATCTTTTAATTCTTCTTCTTTTTCATTTACTTGTATAGTATAATTTACATCTTTATTTTTAACTGGCATAAATACAGTAGTTGACTCTCTTCCTTCAACAAGCTTCTTAAGTGTTCCTTTAGCTTCTTCAATGTCTTCTTTATCGCCAGGTTTTATTTCTATATCCACATCTCCATTTCCACTTTCTATCTTTCCAGTAGTTTCAATATGAATTTTGGCACTTGTTTCTTCATTAACTTTATTCACATATGCTTCTAATCCAATTTTTCCTTGCATTACACTTTGACCATTAGGTAATTCTCTAAATGTAAGCGTATACTCTCCATTACTCTCTGTTTTATCAAAACATTCACTTGTATAATCTAAATTAACTTTATTAAATACATCTGGAACCTTAAAAGTTATTGAGTCACCTGCTTTTATCCCTTTTGATGTTGGAGTATAAGTTAAATTAAATGTAATTTTTTTCATTGACTCTGTTTCTATTGCATCATTATTAATTTTTACGATAAATCCGTGGTCTTCATTATCTTCATTAAGTTCTTCTTCTAAAGTCTTAAGTAAATTTTCATCCTCTATCGAAGTTTGTTCTGGTTTCTTGTTTTCTTCTGGTTTCTCTCCTTCTGGAGTTTGCTCTGGCTTCTTATTTTCTTCTTGCTTATCTCCTTCTGGAGTCTGTTCTGGCTTCTTATTTTCCTCTTGTTTATCCCCTTCTGGAGTTTGCTCTGGCTTCTTATTTTCTTCTTGCTTATCTCCTTCTGGAGTTTGCTCTGGCTTCTTATTTTCTTCTTGTTTATCCCCTTCTGGAGTCTGTTCTGGTTTCTTATTTTCTTCTTGCTTATCTCCCTCTGGAGTCTGTTCTGGTTTCTTATTTTCTTCTTGTTTTCCATCTCCAGTTGGTAAATTATTTGAATTGCTTTGTATAGACCCACTGCCTTCTAATTCTGATGCATAAGATACAGATGGATATATTGTAGTAACTATCATACTTAAAATCATAATTAAACTGATTAATAATGCCTTTTTATTTCCTTTCTTCATATAGATTGCTCCCCTCTAATCTATTTACACTCTTGTAAAATTCCATAAATACCCAATATAATTTAACTTTTTTTATCAAAAAACTATACAAAAAAAGCTATGAAATAAATAAAATTTATATTCATAGCCGGTTGCACCATTGACTCTGTATACCCATAAGGTGCCCAGTAATAGGATATACTTCAACGTCTCTATAATTTTTTTATAAAAATAATTAAAAATTATTATATTCAAATTAAATACAGTTATATATCCATTATATTATGTCTATGTTTTATTGTCTATATTTTTTACATTTTTTTCCTTTATTTTTTTATCATCATTAAATAAAATCCTTATCTACAACAATTACACAATTATAATCAGGATTCATCTCCTTAACTAGCTTTGTTATATCTGCTTTTAGATCTTCTTCTGACATACCTTTAGAAAATTCAGAAGGATTAACTACTATATCAAAGACTAAATTCTTCTTACTTCCTTTTCCAACTATCCTAAAATCATGCATAGATTTTATAAGGCTGTTTTTCTTAAGTATTTCTTCAAGTTCTCTTTTTGATGATATAACCTCTTCATCATCAAGGCATATAGGGTCCATATGAATTACCAAATATATATCCAACTTTTCAGATATTTCTCTCTCAGCAGTATCTATAATTTCATGAATTTCCATTATATCTATATTCGCTGGAATTTCTGCATGTATAGATGCAATGCATCTTCCAACTCCATAATTATGGATTATTAAATCATGTGTACCTATTATATGTTCATAAGATAATAATAATTCTAAAATAGATTTGACCATTTCTTCATCTGGAGCTTCCCCTAGAAGAGGATTTATAGTATCTTTTACAAGAGAAAATCCTGCATAAAGTATTACTAATGATACTACAATACCTACATATCCATCTATAGGTAAATCAGTAAATCTAGCCAAAATAAAAGATATAACTACACAACTTGATGTAAATACATCTCCCAAAGCATCCAATGACACTGCTTTTAATGCTGATGAATTAATTTTATTTCCCATAAATTTATTAAAGCGACTCAACCATATTTTAACCATTATAGATGCAATTAAAAGTATCAGTGGTACTAATTCAAACTTTATAGGAACTGGATTTGTTATTCTTTCTATAGACGATTTCACAAATTGAAGTCCAACCAACATAACCATAAAAGCTACTATTAATGCTGATAGATATTCTATTCTACCATGCCCAAAAGGATGTTCTTTGTCAGCTGGTTTACTTGCTAGTTTAAACCCTATCATAGTTATTGCTGAAGATGCCATATCAGAAAGATTATTAAACGCATCAGCCATTATAGCTATACTTGATGTAAGTATACCTATAGAAACCTTTACTATAAATAAAACTAGATTAGATATTATGCCTACTATTCCGGCTACATAACCATACTTATTTCTAACAACTTTATCTTGAACATTCTCACTATCTTTGATAAATGTTTTGACTAGGATTTTTGAGAACATGAAACTTACCTCCCTGTCTTTTATTTTATTAATAAACTCGAAACTTGATATCTTTACTCATGATAACACAATTTAGATATAAAATTCTTTAAACTTGTTCTATATCAGTAAAATATTCTTAATTTTCTTTTCTTATAGTTAATATGAAGTAGTTTTATATCTCTGACTAAAATTAATAATGTCTAATAAAATTGGTTCTAGATACTTTATACTTTTATCTAGAACCACTTTTATTATTTTATACCAACTATTTTATTTAACATAATTGAACCAGTTTCTGGACTTTCAAATTCAATTGTAACATTCTTTATATTAGATAAATTTATATTTCTAAATTTTTCAAGTGGTATTACTGTATCACTTATTGGAGTATATCTTGACCAGAATTCCATAAACTTCCCTTCTACATATTCATCTTTTATAACTTCTCCTTCAAAATACTTCATAGCAGATACTTTATCATTTTCTACAATGATACTGCTTTCTTTTCCCTTAGAATCAACTAAGCTAAGTTTGAAAGAAACTACATTATCTTTATTATTTAATTTACTAGGAGAGTTTAATGCCCATCTAAACTTTAGTGCAGAATAAGCTCCTAAGTTATTATTATTTAAAGGTAGTTCTATTTTTCCACTTTCAGATTTCCAATCAACTTGTAACAAGTCTAAATCTTCATTCACTCCAGTATTGATAAATATTTTTGCAGTATCTTTATTCAATCTCTCTGATTCAACCAATTCTTTTATATCAACATTACTTGAACTTATATTTTTAAATGTCTTTTTATTGAATAATTCTACAGATTCACTATATTTAACTTTATTTAAAGTCTGATATCCATACATTTTATAAGGCAATCCTTTTTTATTGAAGATAGGTGATTCACTACTATCAAACTCAAAAATAGATTTCATATAGTCAACTGCATAATTAGAGAAAAAATCTCTATGTTCTTCTTGTCCTAATTTCTCAGGATAAGTTCCATTAGTAGTCTGTGGCTTAGAAAACTCTTTTTCTCCTAAAACTGAGTTGTATGCATTATGATTTCCTCCCACTAGATAAGTTAGACCCAGTGGGCTTTTTCTATTTTTATCTAAAGATATATCATAAAAAATATCATCTCCACTATGAACAACATCTCCATCATACTCTGAAACTATTATTGCTGTTGGTATATCAGGAAACTTTTCTATCGGACTATTATACGCTGGTGTAAGTGATATAATTCCTTTTATCCCTTTGAATCCTTTTTGTATTTGGTCTTCTGCTATTTTAATTACCCCTGAACCTGCTACAGAATGTCCTATAAGACCAATTCTATTTAAATCAACTTTATCTTTGAGGTATAACCCAAATCCATTTTTCTTACCTTCGTTTATGTCTTTAAAAGTTTGTATATATGTTTGAGCTAAATAAGTTATTCTTTCATTTTCCACTGGTTCTCCATACTTAAAAGTATAATTTACTGAGGTATCAATAGATAATCCTATTATACCATTTTTTGCCAAAGCCTCAGTAAGATATTTAAATCCATCTTCAAAATCATTTTCTCCATCTCCATGTTGTCCATGAAAGATTAATACTACAGGTGCTTTTTCTTTTATATTTTCAGGTACTGATATTATTCCTTCCATATTAAATGGTATAGATTTACCTCTTATAACCATTTCTGATGTTCCTAAATTAAATTTATTAGTTTCAACCTTATTATTGCTATTTTTTGTTGAATTTATTTCATATGATATTTTTTCATTTGATACTGTATCCGAATTAGATTTATTTGTGCAACCCACAAGAAGAGCACTTATAACTATTATAGATAAAATTATACTGACCCACCTTTTAAACTTCATAAATATTTTCCTTTCTATATATCCCTTTAGATAAAATTTTTAAATTTTTATTAATTGCATTTATTCCTTAACATTCACTTATTAAGCTTTCTACTATTATAACCTATAGTCACTTCCTACTCATATAAATATAAAATAATATCACAAACAAATTCTCTATTATATTTTTCATAATACTAGTTATTTATATGCATCTTAATTGACAACTTTTATTTATTAAGTAGCATAGAAATATCTTATTTATAATCAAACCAACATATTTATAACAGATTTTTTATATTAATTTATATCTAAGTAAAATAAAAAATTCTTTATTAACAACATTTTTAAATCAATAAAAAATGCTCTATTTTCTACATATCAAAATTAATTCACATAACTTTTGCTCAAATATCTATTCAAAACATAAAAAAATGACTTTTAAATATACTCATGGTAGAATAAAACAAATAAGTCAATAAATTAAGATTTGGAGAAAAATTATGCTAGGAATATATTTCAGTGGAACAGGCAATTCAAAATATTGTATAGAAAAGTTTTTGCAGGAATATGATATGACATCAAAAGCATTTTCTATTGAAGATAAGCAATTGTTACATCAAATTAGTCAGCATAAAGATATTGTATTTAGCTATCCTACACAATACAGCAACATACCTAAAATATTAAAGGACTTTATAATCAATCATCAAAATTTATGGAAAGACAAGCGAGTTTTTATTATTGCAACAATGGGGTTATTCAGTGGAGATGGAGCAGGTATCTTAGCTCGTTTGCTTAAAAAATATGGTGCAGTCACTATTGGAGGTTTACATTTAAAAATGCCTGATAGCATTGCTGATGAAAAGGCATTAAAAAAGACTTTAGAAAGCAACAAGAAACTCATAACAAATGCAGAGCAAAAAATAAAGCATGCTGTAAGAAAAATACAAGATGGAACTCCACCACAAGATGGAATCGGAATTTTTCATCATATAGCAGGTTTATTTGGACAAAGGTTATATTTTATTAATAAAACAAAATACTATTCAGACAAATTAAAAATAAGTGCTGATAAATGTATTGGCTGTGGAAAATGTGCAAGCCTATGTTGCTTGAAAAGTATTGTTGTGAAAAATGGTGTTGCTATACCAGGAAATCAGTGTACTATGTGTTATCGCTGTGTTAATAATTGCCCAAAACAGGCAATTACCTTATTAGGTAAACGTGTAATTGAACAAAGTAAAATTGAAAAATATCTATAATACAAGTTTCATTATAATTTAATTATGATGACTAATTAATTTAATTGATTAAAAAAAGACAGCTGACTATTTATCAACTGTCTTTTAAGTTAATACTCCATTAAATAAAATCTATGTTATATAATGATTGCTTTTAAAGCACCCTCATCAAAATACATCAGGATTAATTTAAGTCATTTATTTTTATATTTCCTTTGGGCAAATATAACGTGCCATCCCCTTGCTATGTTCGCCATATTCAATAGCTTCTTTTGGACATCGACATATACAAGCCATGCAATGAGTGCAATGATTTCCCCAGTTTGGCTTTCCATCATTAAGGTGTATATTTCCAAGTGGACATACATTTTCACATTTCTTACAAGAAACACAAGCATCTGTCACATAAAATTTTTTAGAATGAACAAATACTGGATAAAATATATTATTGACCAATCCACTACTGAATTTAGCCTTAAATGTTGCTTTCGATTCTGGGAATGCTATATCAGTTCTAATACATTGTATTGTAGATGATATTTTCTGCTCAGCTTGTTCAATCGTTACTAGAGCTTCTTCTTTACTTGGTGTACTAAAAAGCGCAATATAGTTTTCTGGCATGACTACAGAAGCACATCCTCTGTAATTCATCCCTTTTGCTTTACACAATTTCTTCAAGTATGTGCCTGAATTGCCAATATCAGCCCCACAGGTCATTACAAAATAAATATTCTTATTTCCTCTAAGTTCTGTTTTCATCAACCATTCATGCACAATACGTGGAATACGCCATGCATAAGTTGGTACAACGATAACCCATGGTCTTTCAGATGCTAAATGAGAATAATCCCTAGTTCGAATTTTTTCAAATATATTCAATACTTCATTCTGAAGCTCTTTACCCATTCTTTTTGCTACATATTCACTATTACCAGTCCCAGAAAAATATACAATCATAATTTTAGCAACTCCTTTATAAAATTCCTATTTTTAAACCCATACATATTTTTAACTTACTTAAATACTCAGATATACTTTTTATTTGTATTTTTACTCTTTTAGTTCTCCTCAATATGTTTCGTTAATGTTCTTTAACCATTATATCAGACAAAATAAATATTGCGACATTGGTAAAGAAACTCTTTACCATTAAAAGATTATATATCATTATTTCATATCAAATACTTTTAAAATTATGTTGTTTATCAGTTTATATCTTCAAGACTCTTTACATCATATCAGGACTCATTTAATGGCAGTAAATTAGTAGCAATAATAATCTTTAAATCTCACGAATATTTTGCTAAATACCATATTTTAATGGTCAATCATCTTTTTAAGTATAATAATGTACCATACAAAAAAGTGATAAATAGTATTTTGAAATCACTTACACAAAAACAAATAAAACCGCAAAAGCGTAGTATTAATACGATTTTGCGAAATTTTATAATCTAATTTTTATTATTAAGATTTACTTTCTTACTATTTTTTACTGTTCTAAGAAGTAATTTTACAAATTCATTTGACAATAGAATAGTCGATGCGAATAATATTATCTTTATCCACATATCAAACCCTAGTGACACTGAATTGAAGAAACTTTGGAATACTTGGGTAAATATTATTTGAATCACCCCTGTCACAACTATTACTTGTAATGCTAATTTATTTTTAAATAGATTTGGTATTGTACTGTTTAATCCAAATTCTCTACAATTTAATGCATTAAAAAGAGCACTGAATGCAAATAATGAAAATATAACTGTACCTTGTTCTTCTGGAGTTGCTCCCAATATATTAAAAGCTGATTGTGTAAATACAATTGTAATCATAAGTATAGCATTTATAATAATATTAACAGACATAGACCTAGCTATTATTCCAGAATGTCTATTTATTGGCTTTCTTTTCAATACATAATCTCTAACAGGTTCTAATCCTAATGCAAGAGCTGGAGGACCATCCATTATTATATTTACCCATAATAATTGTATTGTAGTAAATGGCATATCTTTACCAGTAAGTTGAGATATTATAGCAATTATAAATGCTACTATATTTACAGTAAGCTGGAACTGTATAAATCTTTGGAAGTTTTCATAAATACCTCTTCCCCATTTTATTCCCTCTACTATTGTACTAAAACTATCATCAGTCAATATTATATCTGCTGCATTTTTAGATACTTCTGTACCTGAGATTCCCATAGCGATACCAACATCTGCTTGACTAAGAGCTGGAGCATCATTTATACCATCACCTGTTACGGCTACAACCTCACCACTTTTTTGAAGTGCAGAAACTATTCTCATCTTTGTATCTGGTTTACTTCTTGCGACAATAGATATTCCTTTTATTTCTTCTCTTAACTCTTCATCTGTCAGTACATCTATATAGGTTGCTTCAACTGCCTTTTTACCATCATTTAATAATCCTAATTCATCTCCAATAGCAGTTGCTGTATTGATATTATCCCCTGTAAGCATTTTTACATCTACACCTGCATTAAATGCCTTATCAATAGACTCTTTAACACCTGCTCTCAATGGGTCTACTATTCCTACAAAGCCACTAAATACTAAATTTTCTTCCTTCTCATACCCTCTTGGATTTCCGATTAAATTCAATTCTCCTTCTGAAGTTATTGCAACTTCTGTTCTAGATTTAGTCATCTTTTTATAAGCAAACCCCAATGTTCTCATAGATTTAATTTGTAGTTTTTTAATTTCATCGAGAATACCTTTTTCTATTTTAGGAGTTATTGGGACAATACTTTTTCCTTGTTGTACATAAGAACATTTCTTTAATAATACTTCTGGAGCTCCTTTTGAAAGTAGTATATCCGAATCCTCTTGACGAATTAATGTTGACATTTTTTTTTCTTCTGAACTAAAGGGGATTTGTGATATTAAATAAGTTTGTTTTCTCATTTCATTATAATTTTTATCGTTATGATATAAAAGTAATGCACACTCTGTTGCACTTCCAATATATTTAAATGAATTGTCTCCCTTTTCTATATCAGCTGTTGAATTCACTATACAGTTTTGTTCAAAATAACTATTACTTTGATATTCTCCACTACTTATATACTTACCATCAACATATGCTACTTCTACCATCATCTTATTTTGTGTCAAAGTACCTGTCTTATCAGAACATATTACAGAGACAGAACCTATAGTTTCACAGGCTTCTTTCTTTGTTACTAATGCATTTATCTTTGCCATCTTTTGCATTGTTATGGCTAAAGTAATATTTATCATAGTTGGTAAACCTTCTGGTACTGTTGCAACTATTAAAGCAATACAAACCATATATGCATTTTTAGCAGGCTCTAATGATTGTAAAAAAGATAAAATACTGCTTGTATCCAAAATTAGCATACCTCTTCTTTGCATTTGTATAATCATAAACATACATAATAATGTAGCTATTACACCTGATATACCTGCTATTTTAGCACCTAACTTACCTAATTTAATTTGAAGTGGAGTTTGCTGGTCATCATTTGATAAGTTCTGTGCTATCTTACCCATCTCTGTCTTATCACCAATATGAGTAACAACCATTATCCCTCTACCATATGCTACAAGAGTTCCCCCAAATACCATATTGATTTGTTTTGCGGGTATTGTATCTTGTTCAATTATTTCTGTTTTAGAATAAACTACCTCCATATCTAATATAGCATCAGCATTTTTAGCTACATCATCAGATTCGCCTGTTAACATATCTTCTCTAAGCTTTAGATTTATAGATTGTATAAGCCTTCCATCTGCTGGTATCATATCTCCTGTTTCTATATATACAATATCTCCTGGTACTAAATCATTTTTTGATATTTTAACTATCTTTCCATTTCTAAGTACCTTTACCTCTATATTCTCTGTTAATTTTGATAGAGCATGAGCAGCTTTTTTAGATTTCCCTTCAGTTATTATACCTATGGAAATACCAATAAAGATAGCTCCTAAAATACCTAATGCATCATGCAATTCTCCCACAAATGAGCTTATTACTGCTGCTCCTATAAGAATTAATATCATAGGTTCTGTCAGACTTTCCCCCAACTCGTCCCAAAATGTTCGTCCTTCTTTTATCGTAAATTCATTTAATCCATATCTAAGCTTCCTCTCTTCTACCTCATTATCAGCAAGTCCAACTTCTGGATTTGTCTTTAAGTATTTTAAGACTTCTTTGGTAGGTTTATTATAATACCTCATAACTTTATCCCCCTTGTTAATTATCTATAGAGAATTATATGCTTATGATAGCTTGTATATTACTTTTCAAAAAAAATAAGGAGTTGTCTAAAAATTGATTTTTTTCTAATCAAATTTTAAGTTCAACTCCTCTGTTGAATTTTTATAAGCTATTTTTTACTACTTCTTTTTTAATTAATATTCTAGATTTTAATATTTAAGAAATTTGAGTACAAGAGGTAAAGCATATGTATTTTAAATAAAATTAATTTATCATTACACTAAAAAATTACTTTTTATAATAGCTAAATCCTTCACTTGCCATATAGCAAGCAACTAGATGATTCTGTTTATGTTCAAATAATTCAGGCATTTCTTTTCTACAATATTCTGCTGATACTGGACAACGCTCCACAAAAGGACATCCTTTTTCAGAATTCGAAAAAATTTTGACTTCGTCTTGTACATCTACTTCTTCATGTAGTATATTTCTGCTATTCGGATTTGGAGTCAAAACTGCACGCAAAAGCATCTGTGTATATGGATGTAAAGGTGTATTGTAAACCGCCTCAGCATTTCCAGTTTCCACGATTCTACCAGCATACATCACAGCAATCCTATCAGAAATATAACGTACCATGCTTAAGTCATGTGAAATAAATAGATAAGTAAGACCAAACTCCATCTTTAACTTATATAAAAGATTTATAATCTGACTCTGAATAGAATTATCCAGTGCTGACACTGGTTCATCACATATAATAAAATCTGGCTGAACCACGAGTGCACGTGCAATACTAATTCTTTGTCTTTGCCCTCCTGAAAACTCATGTGGGAAACGTCCTGCGTGTTCTCTCAAAAGCCCAGTCATTTCTAACAATTCATATACTTTTTGTGTTCTTGTATTTTTATCCAACATCCCATGAACCTTCAAATTTTCTGCAATAATAGATTCTACTGTCATATGTGGTTCTAAAGACATATATGGGTCCTGAAATATCATTTGTGTATGTTGTGCAAATGCCTTTCTTCTACTTTGTCTATGTAGTTCTAACTTTTTGCCTTGAAATAATATTTCACCTTCGCTTGATGGATATACACCCATAATAACTCTTGCAAGAGTTGATTTTCCACAACCAGATTCTCCAACAAGCCCTAGAGTTTCACCTTTATAAATAGTTAGGTTCACATGATTGACAGCAATATTTTTGCGCTTTCTTCCTAGAGGGAAGCTCTTGGATACATTATTTAATTCAAGTAATTTTTCCATCATCCAATTCCTCCTTTGGAAAACTTTCATGCAGACGCCAACAAGAAGCACTGTGACTATTTGAAACCTCAAATAAAGGTGGCTCTTCTCTCAAACAAATCTTCATACAATATGGACACCTCTTTGAAAAAGAACAACCGACTGGCAAATCAGATAAGTTTGGTGGACTTCCCAATATAGATATGCGTTCCCCTATACCACCTGATGTAGGAAGTGTTCTTAACAGTGCCTGTGTATATGGGTGTGTTGCTCTATTAAAAAGTTCTTTCACACCACTTTCTTCCACAATTTTTCCAGCATACATCACTGCTACACGGTCTGCCAAGTTTGCTACAACACCAAAATCATGAGTAATCAAAAGTACAGCTGTTCCCATCTCTTTTCTAATTTTAGCAATCAATTTCAAGATTTGCAGTTGTGTAGTAACATCAAGAGCTGTTGTTGGTTCGTCTGCAATAAGTAGTTTAGGATTGCATGCCAAAGCCATAGCAATCATTACACGTTGTTGCATACCTCCTGAAAATTGATGAGGGTACTGTTCTGCTTGTAGTTCAGCATTTGGTATCTGTACCATTTCAAGTAATCTAACTGCCTCTTTCTTACAATCAGATGATGACATTTTCTCTTTTCTATATAGTGACTCTGTAATCTGCTTACCTATTTTCATTGTAGGATTCAAACAGGTCAAAGGGTCTTGAAAAATCATACTTGCTAAAGTACCTCTTATTCGTTCCATCTCTTTTTCTGATGCATTCAAAATATCAAAATTGAGAAGTTTCAATTCCTCAGCCATAATTTTAGCTGGTGGTGAAGGATTTAGTTGCAAAATTGACTGTGCCATTACACTTTTACCACAACCACTTTCACCCACTAACGCAAGAATCTCGCCACTGTTCATGGAAAGCGATACACCTCGAACTGCATTTACTGTTCCTTCGTACATATCAAAAGATACATTTAATTCCTTAATTCTTAGAATGTCGTCCATAATAAGCAGACCTCCTTAATCTAGGATTTAGAGCATCTTGAAGTTGGTCTCCCAAGAGATTGAAAGAAAGCATTATCAGACAAATAAATAATCCTGGCACTACAAGCCTTGCTGGATAAGTCTGAAAAACAGCAACACCTTCATTTGCCATAATTCCCAATGATGGATATGGTGGTGGAACTCCCATTCCCAACATTGATAAGAATGCTTCTGTAAATATAATTCCTGGAATGCTCAATGTCATGTGTACAATTATAATACCTAACATATTAGGAATTAAGTGGAAGAAAATAATCCGTCCCATACTTGCTCCCATAATTTTTGCAGCAATTATAAATTCTCTCCCCATAAGAGAAACCACCTGTCCTCTTACCAATCGTGCCATACTAGTCCATCCTACAAGGGTATAGGCAATAATCAAAGTTCCAATTCCCTGTGGAAGCACTGCCATAAGTAAAAGAACAACAACAAGGTATGGAATTCCACTAATGATTTCCAATGTACGCATCATTACATTGTCAACCATACCACCTATATATCCAGAAATACTACCATATACTACTCCTACTATGCAGTCTATGATAGCTACCACCCCTGCTACTAGAAGTGATACTCGTGTCCCATACCAGATACGTACAAAAATATCACGCCCAAGATTATCTGTACCAAAGATATGAGTAAAACCACTACTTATATCTTTACTAAAAAAGGGGTTATTTGCATATGCCACATTCTGAGATGAAAAATCAAAATTACAAAATATTGGAAAAAATACTGAACCTATCATAAGAATAAGTATCATTATAAATGATACTACTGCAATTTTATTGTGGCGTAGTATGGATATGGTCTCCCTTGCAAAACTCATAGAGGGATACACCTGTTCGTTATTAGTCATATCTGAATTACAGCCATCAATAGATGAAAAATCTTCATGAACAAGTACTCTTTTACTACTATCTATTTTCCTCACCTCCTAATCTCACGCGAGGGTCTATACAGCTGTTCAAAATATCCACGATTAGATTACACAACACAAGAAACATACCAAAAAATAATGTTGTTCCTATAATCACTGGATAGTCATTGGCCTGTACTGAGTCCACAAAGTATTTTCCAAGACCTGGAATAGAAAATACATATTCTACAGCAAATGTCCCAGTCAACAGAACTGCTGTCATAGGACCAAGAACTGTTATCACTGGCATTAATGCATTGCGTAGACAATGATGAAGGATAATATCTTTTTTCTTGATTCCTTTCACTTTTGCTGTACGAATATAATCCTGCCCAAGTACATCAAGCATACTAGAACGCATTAATCTTCCAATACTTGCCATAGAGCCAAAAGCTAGCGCAAATGCAGGTAAAATCTTGCTATTTTCACTCCCCCATCCTATAATTGCAAAAAAATGGATACCAGTAAATTGAAACAACACAATTCCAAAAAAATACTGCAACAAAGCACCAATAATAAATGATGGAACAGACACCCCAAGAAGCACCAAAATCATCATCAATGTGTCCCACTTTGTCCTATGCTTCAAAGCAGCTGTAATACCTGACAAAAATCCCAAAATGATTGCAAAAATCAAAGCCCGTATTCCCAGTTCTAAAGAAACTGGGAATGCCTGGGCTATAATATCTGTGACTTGACGACCAGAAACAATTGAAGAACCAAAATCTCCATGTATCAAATTATTCAAATATATTCTGTACTGCTCTAATACAGGTTTATCTAGACCATATTTTGTGGCTAAAGAAGCTTTTATCTCAGAATTAATTACCTTAAGTCCAGAAAAAGGGTCTCCTGGAAGCATCTGCATCAGTAAAAATGTAATGGAAATCAAAACCCATACAGTAAGTACCGCATAAATAAGTCGCTTAGCGATATACCTCATTTGTAAAGACATCTTGTCTGCTCCTGTCATGTTTTTTATTTACTTAATATGTGCATTTAAAACGTTAAAGAATTGAAATGGTGTACGTACTAGACCAACTAGTTTTTTAGAAACTGCATAAGTAGTACATGTAAAATACATCGGTCCTATAACCATATCATCCATTAGAATTTTTTCTGCCTGTATCAGTATCTCTTGACGCTTTTTAGAATCACTCTCATGAGTTGAATCCTCAATCAACTTATCATACTTTGGATTGGAATACTTTCCATAATTGTTCATATTTTCTGTTGTATAGTTCTCCAAAAATGTAATTGCATCATTCTCAGAAGGACCCCAAGCATCCACTGCAAAACTATAATCACCATTTCTTTTTGCTTCAGACAAAGCTTTGACTGCTGTAGATTTCAGTTCTACATCCAGTCCAAGATTTTCTTTCCATTGTTGTTGCAAGTAGGCAGCCTGATTCTGATTATATGTTGTATCTGATGTCCAAAATACAAGTTTAATATCTTTCTTTTCTATCCCAAGTTCTTGAAGTGCCTTATCAAGGAATTCCCTTGCCTTATCTTTGTCATACTTAAATAAGCTACCACGTTTTTCTGCATAACTTTTACCATCAACACCTTTTATAACACCTGGTACAAGACCATTGGCTGCTATAGAACCATCATTAATTACATTATTAAGTAGACTTTGTACATCAATAGAATAGGCAAGTGCTTTTCTTAGGTTTATGTTAGAAAGATACTCATTTTGTGTATTAAATCTTAAATACCAAGAGCCTCCATCTATATAGGATTGAATAGTATCTTTACTTTTGTCTCCCACGAGTTTAATTTGTTCGTTATATAGGTTACAAAGGTCAATTTCTCCAGCAGTAAATGCATTCAAACTTGTATTTGCATCTCCTATCATAACCAACTTAACTTTAGGAATATTAATTTCTGATGCATTATAATATTCTTCAGCTTTCTCCATTGTAATATGGTCATCATGAACCCATTCTGTTATTTTATATGCACCATTTGTTACCATTTTATCGGCCTCTTTAGCGTACTGTTTATCACCAATTGCCTTATAAGCCTTTTTATTTATTGGCAAAAAATATGGCTGTGACAAATAAAACAAGCCATTAGTCATTGGATGAGACCATTGAATTTCTAATGTATAATCATCTAATACTTTTAACCCAAGCTGTGATTCGTCAATCTCACCCTTATAAAATGCTTCTCCATTTTTAATATTCTTGTATATATACGAAGCAAATATACTTCCAGTAGAAGGCGTCATCTGTGTCACCCAGGAATAGTAAAAATCATTCGCGGTTACTGGGTCTCCATTTGACCATTTTGCATCTTTTCTTAGATGCATTGTATAAATAGTGTTCGCATCATTTATATCCCAACGTTCTGCTAAATCAGCCACTGGCTCATCCTTCTCATTCAACTTTGTGAATCCAGCCATGCAATGATAGAGAATACTTTGTGCAATAGTATCACTCATTCTCATTGGATTCAATTCTGTTGGCTCAGATGTAACATTTAACGTTACCATTTCTTTTCCTTGAGTCCCCTGAAAAACTGAGCCTTTTGTTGCATCTCCTTGAGTAGGTGTGGAACATGCCACCAAATTTAGTGCAAGTATAGCTACTACTAATAATGTTATAATTTTTTTGTATCTCATATTTTTCTCCCTCTAAATAATTAATTCATATAATTCCTAACAATCATCCTGCACATCCAATATCATATTAAATGAATCAATTGACATAGGTTTATAATAATAATAACCTTGAACCATATCACATCTATACTCTTTTAAAAACTCTATATGTTCTTTAGATTCTACGCCTTCAGCAATCACTTTCATATTTAAAGAATGAATTAAATCTATAATAGTCTTTATTACTAGACTACTATTGCCATTTAAGTTATTTAAAAAAAACTGACGGTCCATCTTGATAATATCAAAATGAGCATTAAGTAATACATTAAAAGAAGAATAACCATCTCCAAAATCATCTAGTGAACATGTAAACCCATATTCTTTGAAATCAGATACTACTTTTTTTAAACGTTCAGTATCATTTAAAGAAATTGATTCCATAAATTCAATTTCAATATAGTGCTTTGGAATATCATATTTTTCAAACACATCAATGTAATTTTGAACAATCCCTGGGTCATAAAAATGTGACTTTGAAATATTAAAACTAATTGGCACAACTTTCTGATTGTTTTTTATTCTTGTATCCAAGTACTGACACATTTGTTCAAAAGTATCAATATCAATTAATTTAATGTAGCCATTTTGGTTTAAAATAGGCAGAAATTTATATAATGGGATGCTGTTTCCATCTTTATCAAACCAACGAAGTAATGCCTCTGCACCTATAACCTTTCCATTTATTAGACTGATTTTGGGCTGTAAGTACGTGACAAATTCATAACCTTTATATGCATCTGCTGTCTCTATTTCCAGTTTCATACGGTCCATATAACTATTATAAAAAGAATCACCATAAAGTTCTATACAAGAACTTCTATTAAGTAAAGCTTCACTTTCTTTCCTACACAAATTCGCATAATTTAGTGCATCATAAAATGAGACTTCTGGGTTAATAATCACATAAATACCCATAGACATAAAAAGATTTCTATAAATCCGCTCATCATCTATACGATATAATATGTCAATTAGTGGTATCAATCGTTCATATATAAGATAGTTAGAATCATCACACCTTACTAAAAAAGCAAAGTTATCCGCATATAAATATGCAGCGTACTCCTTTTCTTCTAAAAATGTGGTTATTTTTTGAAAAACCAATGTCAGGATTTCATCACCTGCTTTACTTCCATACTTTGTATTAAAATAGCGAAAATTTTTAATGTTCAAGTGTATTAAAGCATATCTTTCATCACTACCTTTTATCCTACAATATTTTTCCAAAATATATGAAGTATCATACATATCACGCTTTAAGGTGCTATTATTTTCCGTTTCCATTACGATTGGCTCCTTTGTTTATAAATTGTATATACATTTCTTCCCTTCTTTTTGGATTGGTATAAGGCTAAATCAGCATTTTTAATAAGAGTTAATTCATCACAACCATGCATATGTATCTCATTATATATCCCAAAAGATAAAGTGAGCTGTTTGGAATTTTTACTTTTTAAATGTACAATATTTTTGTCTCTCAGCTCTTTTTGAACTGATTCAACAAATGTAATAATTTCATCATCACTTCTATCAACAAATATACAGGTGAATTCATCTCCTCCATATCGTGCAGCAAAAGCATTGTTTGGTAAGTTCTTCTTTAATAAAGTAGTAACTTCTTTTATTGCCTCATCACCTTTTAAATGACCATAGTAATCATTATATTCTTTGAAAAAATCGATATCAACCATAACATATCCAATGGATAAAACCTCATCATCTTGGATTAATTTACTTATAAGTTTACTACAGTATCTTCGATTATAAATTTTTGTAAGTTCATCTATATCTGCTACTGTTTGTAGACTAACTTGCTTTTCCAACATAAGATTCTGTTCTTTTTCTCTTTCATAGAGAGAAAGAAGACTTTTGAAGCTTTCGCCCATTGATATCTTACTGTCCATTTCTCCTTTTAATATGGTTTCATAAAAAGTTTCATAAAGTTCATCAGTTTCATGCCCAAATAGAATTGAATATTGAACATGTAATTTTTGAATTTGTATCATTATATTTTGATTCGTATTTTTATACAATGTGTCTAATTGGTTTAAGCACCATGCTGCATCTTCTTCTCTTTTCAACAAAAGCAAAAATTCCATTAAATATAAATAAATGGATTTCAGTAAAAACGCTTCTTCCTTATTTTTAATCAACTTATTTATCAAACTATCTATTTTATGTAACGCTTCTGTTTCCTTATTTTCTAATAATAAAAGACGTATTTCTCCTTCCATAAATAATAAAGGTAAAATGCCAACTTCACATTTTACGCTTAAACATTTTTCATGATACTTCAGGGCTTTATCTAATTCTCCTTGAACACAAGAAAGGTGTAATAGATTCACAAGTATAGACTTGTAATAAAAAAGCACACTTTTTATAGGAATATATTTTATAACATCTAATGCTTTTGTATAGAATTGCTCTGCAATTTTATATACACCACTTGTGTAAAATATATCAGCAATATTGTTATAGAAAATAGCACATGATTTTTTATCTTTAATTTTATAAGCAATTTGGATTCCTTCTAAATATATAGTAAGAGCTGCTATTTCGTCACAAATAGTAACATTTCGCAAGCCCTCTATTTTAAAATATTCAATTAAAACATCAAAATAATTTTTATTCTCAGCAATTTCTCTTGCCTTCTCTGAATGAAAATTATAAGCATCTACATCCCATTTCATTTGAAAATATTGTGCCAAATACACATGAGCCAATGCTTGTCCATAGAAGTAGTTTAACTGTTCTGATATCATTAGTAACCTATCACAATCGTGTTTATTAAACCTAGAATTATGCTCAAAACGACACTGAATTCGATCAATCAGCAATTGAATTTGTTCAAGTGCTACATTATAGTTATTCATTATGCACCTCTTCCATAGCAATTATTGATTTAGCATTATTTCTACCATTATTCTTTACATCATATAGTGCTTTATCTACTTCATCAAATAAATTAAGTACATCAACTTTAGTTGAAACTGTCTTATTACCATATCCAATTGACAATGTTATTATTTTTTCACATCGTGAATGTATATGTTCAAGACTTTTTTCTTTTATTGCTTCTTTTACTTGATTAACATATTCAGCCATTTGTTCAAAATTCAAATCCCAGCTAAGACAAACAAATTCATCACCACCATAGCGAAAGACTGCCATTTGTTCATTTGCCTTTTCTTTCAAGCTACTTGCTACTTGTTTTAATATTTCATCACCTTCCAAATGACCATAATAATCATTGTATTCTTTAAAGTAATCAATATCAAATATTGCAAGACCAATATTAGTATATCTATTACTATTGAGAATTTCATCTTGCTTAATATTAAAATAATAACGATTGTATACATTAGTCAATTCATCATAATTTACAAGGTCATATAATTCTTCTAATACTTTTTTTGATTGAGTATACTTAGTATAAGTGTCATTCAATTCAATTTTTGCACGTAAACCTTCTACTTTTAATAGATTTACTTGATTCTGTGCTTTTAAATATAAATCATAATACTCGTGGTAATGGTAATATAATTCTTTTTTTGTCTCAAATTTCTGTGAATACTTAATATTCAATTTACATAATTTCAATAAAGGCTCTGGTTCATCTTCTTTTATTAGCTCTTGTAAGGATTGTAATAATTCACTTGATTTTACTTTGTTTTTGATAGATATCATTGCTTCTAATGCATTCATCAAAAATTCTATGAGATAAACACGATTTGGAAAAGTCATAAGTCCATCATTCTGCATTTCCTGTAGATAATATAAACTCTTTTCTTGATTCTGTATCTCTGCATAATAAAGCAAATATGCATAATCAACATATATTTTTAAATCTTTCTCTTCGAAGGGAAGTAAACTCAATTCTTCAATAGTTGATTTCATCAATTCAAGCTTACCTAATTTTAAATATATATTAATGAAATTAATTAACAGCATTCGCAGAAAACGTGGCTTCGTATCTGGCAAAGAACGCAATACTTCCATTGATTTATCTAAATAGAACAGTGCTTCATCATATAATTCATAGTCCAAATAATAAGCACTAATATTCCCATAATTTATACCAATGCGATGTCTGATGTCTAATCTTTCAGAAACATCCAATGCTTTTAAAGTGTATCTAAATGCAGACTGTTTATCATATGAATTTAAAGAAAGTAAACTACACAGTGCATAAAATTTTTCTAATAATTCACTTGGATTCTTTTCATTAATATACTCTTGTGCATACTCCAACTCTTTTGATACGCATTTCATATTTGATTCCACATAGAAATAATAATCGGCACGCCATACATGTCCAAAAGCCACACTTTGCCAATCTTTACTTTCTTTTGAAATCGAAATCAGTTTATCACAAATCCCACAAATAACATCATCGTTCACATTAATGTTTTCATGTATTTTTCTCTTTAATTCCTCAATTTCACACAAAACGTAGTTTTCAATCATGGCATTACTCCAAATTTATTTTTTACAACATTATAACACACAAGTGCGGCTTTCCACAATGAGATCTACATTTGTGTATCATAAGTATTAAATAGACTATACTGCTGTCCATTGTTGGCAATAACATACCTATTTTCCTCTTATATCAATGGTTCACAGTTTTTTAAGATTTTAAATAAACTTTCATTTAAATTATTACATAGATTAGGAGTTCTTAGAGATTCCATTTTCTATTTTTCTACAAAAAAAGGAGATGATTCAAAGTTTTATTTTGAGGCATCTCCTTATAATAATTATATATTATTGGGTTTTATGTTATAGGCTTTATAGGTTGTGAGCTATATAAATCAATATACTTAATCTTCAAAATATCCTTCTGGATATAATGGGAATTTAGCTATAAGTTCCTGAGCTTCTACCCTACATTCATCTAATACTTCTTTATTATCAATATTTTCTGCTACCTTATTCATTATTCCTGCTATTTGCACAACTTCTTTTTCTTTAAGACCTCTTTGAGATATTGATGTAAGACCGATACGAACGCCACTAGTTACAAATGGTGATTGTGGGTCATCAGGTATAACATTTTTATTAACCGTTATTCCTACATATTCAAGAGCCTTTTCAAACTGCTTTCCTGTCAAATTTTTACTTCTTAAATCAACCATTACTATATGATTATCAGTTCCACCACTTACTATACTAAATCCGTGAGAAATAAGTTCAGCTGCCAAAGTTTTAGCATTTACTACTACTTGCTCCATTATTTTACGAAACTCATCTGTCCCTAAATACAATAGCGAAAACGTTTTCGCTGCAACTGTGTTAAGATGTATAGAACCTAATGTTCCTGGGAAAACACCTTTATCAAGTTTCTTTGCATGTTCAGCTTTACAAAGCACAATACCACTTCTTGGTCCACAGAAAGTTTTTGTTGTAGATGAAGAAACAAAATCTGCATAAGGTACAGGACTAGGTATTACTTTTGCTGCCACCAAACCTGCAACATGAGCCATATCTACCATAAAATAAGCTCCTACTTCTTTTGCAACATTTGATATTCTTTCATAATCTATCAATCTTGGATATGAACTCGCTCCTGCAATTATAAGTTTTGGTTTACACTCTTTTGCCTTCGCTTCAAGAGCATCATAATCTATACGACCAGTATTTGAATCTACACCATAAAATTCATATTTATAAATATCATGTAAGAAGTTTACTGTACTACCATGTGTTAAGTGTCCCCCTTGGTCAAGACGCATACTTAAAACAGTATCATTTGGCTTTAATATTGCTGAATATACACAATAGTTAGCTGTAGAACCTGAGTAAGGCTGTACATTTACATGTTCTGCTCCAAATATTTCTTTTGCACGTTTTATTGCTAGATTTTCAAGTTTATCTGCTTCTTCAGAACCTGCTTGGAAACGTGCTCCTGGATAACCTTCTTCTGTTTTATTTGTAAATACACATCCACTTAATTCAAGTACTTCTGTTGGTGCTGTACTTTCAGAAGCTATCATCTCGATATTATGCTCTTGTCTAACCAATTCACCAGCTACAATTTCGTATAACTCTGGGTCTGAAATTCTTGTTGTTTTTAACATAATAACACCTCTTCTTAATTTAATTATTTTTATAAATTTAATTAATTTTTATTTATATTTATATTCTACTATAATATTTTAATTAATTATATTATCAAAATTTGCAATTTATTTAACTATTTTGACTTTTTTATAATTTGTATTACAATAAGAAATTTTCTCAACTATCAATTATCCTAACTATATTTATTCCTGACTTTGAGTTGATTTTTCTCTACATGTAATTGCCCTATATACCATGCAAACTAAAATTAAAAGTCCCATATAACCTGTGTATGGATATAAAATATTTACTAGCTTACCAAATGGTAAAAAGCCACCAATACAAGCCAAAATAGCTACTACTGTTGTAACTAATTTAAATTTAGGGTGTTTGTCTTCAACAATTCTATTAGTCACAGACCATAAAAGTGGAACAGCAGTTGTATAGATACCTAATATAAGTGCAACTGAGAAACATACACCTACAATAGGAGATATATTATCTGCTAGATAAAGGGATGGTATCTCTTTCATATACAGGTTACCTATATCTGAAATCATAGCTAGATACATAACTATACCAGCAGTCATAAAAACTACACCACCTAATAATCCTCCCCAGAAAGCATCTTTTTTATTTTCAACAGAAGCTCCCATACCTGTTAAAAATACAATCATTACAATTATATTTAATGTATTGTAAATTACACCTGAAACTATTGGGCTTCCTGATGCTTTTGTAACTTCAATATTTTTCATTGCCTCTCCAACAACAGGTAATCCATCTAAGTGCTTAAATAAACTTATTAATCCAACTGCAATAGTAAATACTGCTATTACTGGTCCAATGCGCCCAAGTATATTTACTAATTTTTCAAGACCCATGGATACTGTGATTAGTGTAGCAATAGACATTAATACCCTTCCTAAATAAGGATTTATTCCATAATATTCAGTTAAAGTTGAACCAGCACCTGAAATCATTACTATCAGAATTCCAAATAAAAATATTGGACTAAACCATTCATAAAATTTTCCTAGAATCTTTCCACAATAAAAAGTGTAAATTCTTGTTGGCTCTTTAAGTTTTAACTCTCTCCCCCTTGTTATGACTTCAACACCAAGAAATGAGAATAGTACCATCGATATTAATGCTCCAATCAATCCCATATATCCTTGGGATGCAAAAAATTGGAGTATTTCTTGACCAGTCGCAAATCCTGAACCTATTGCTGTTGCTAAATAAGCACCTGCAATACAGATAACATTTTTAATATTTACTTTGTCTGACATATCAACTTACCTCCATTATAAAGTTACCTTCTTTAACAAATATAAATTTACAGCGAACTTAAATGAATATTCTGTCTTTTTGGAATAATATTTAATTCACTTTTTTTATTTTGTATATTTTTTAATTTTTATTTATATATATTTTTTTATATATATAGGTACATCTTTTATAAGGTTCAATGTTATTAAATATGTTTAAAGCGCTTTAATTTTTGTTATTAATTAAAGTATACTTATCCAGACATTTTCAAACAATTATCTATATTGACTTTTTATTTATCAATTTCAATTTTTAATATTCAATTTATAAACTTTGGGTGTCATCCCTTTTTCTATCTTAAAATTCTTATAAAAGTTATTTAGACTGTTATATCCAACTATTTCCGCAATCTCATTTATACTTTTTTTTGTATTTTCAAGCAATTCTATAGATTTTTCTATTCGTATATGATTTAAATATGATATAAAGGTAGTATTCAAATTACTTTTAAAAATCCTAGATATATTGGATGGATTAGTTAAAAATAATTTAGCACAATCATTTAATTTTAAATCCTCACTATAATTTAAATTTATATACTCTAGTATTTCATTTAACAAATCATTGCTAGTATACTGATAACCAATAATCTTTTCTACAGACCTAGTAAACTCCTTCAAGTCTAGTGGTTTAAGAAGTATATCTTTTACATTTAATCTTAAAGCTTTTTGGGCATATTCAAAATAATCAAAGGCAGTTATTACTACAAATTTTATTTTTTTAGATATGTGAGATGTTCTTTCTATTACTTCCAACCCATTATATATCGGCATCTGAATGTCTATAAATACTATATCTGGCTCTAAACTAATTATCTTTTCTACTGCTTCGTCACCAGAAGTTGCTCTCCCAACAATTTCTATTGGCATATCTTTCATCTCTATAAAATGTGTTATTATTTTTAAAACAGCTTCTTCATCATCTATTATTAGTGCTCTTCTCATGAGAATTCCTCCCTTTTAGCTTAATGATGTACAAAAAAGTAAGATGTAAAAAATAATATAGAAACATCTAATATATTTCTTTATACTGATAAAACTTATTAATTTTATCTAAGTTTTATACATATTCTTTATTCATTTTCAAGAGGGATTTTAATAATTATATAAGTACCTTCTTTACTATTTGATTTAATATTCATCTCAAAATCACTTCCATAAGCAGATGTGAACTTTGTATATATTAAAGATAGACCATGACCATTATTACTATGAATACCTGTTTTCACTTTTTCAATAGTACCTTCATCCAAAATAGTTCCATTATTACAGATTTTTATAACAGCATACTGACAATCTACACTTGCAACTATTTTAATTTGCTTTTCTTTATCAATATCTCTAAAACCATGTGTAAAAGCATTCTCTACAATAGGTTGAATAAAATTGAAAGGTACAGAAATCTTATATAACTCTTTTGGAATAACATATTCAACTTTTAATGCATTACCATAACGTAACTTTTGCAAATTTAAATAATTTTTAATATATAATATTTCAGCTTCTAATTCTACAAATCTTAAATCCGACCTCATTGTATATCTAAACATTTTAGACAAATCTATTATTGCACTATATAAATCATAGCAACCATCATCAAGTGCTATACTTGCCATTGAATTTAAAGTATTAAATAAAAAATGATGATTTATTCTCAAATTAGTAACCGTATCCTGTGCTACCTTTAGATTCATTTCAAGTTGTTCTCCATAGTGATATGTTCTTGCAATAGTTTGTTCTTTCTCTTGTAAATCTTTTCTTATATCATTAAATGAACAAAAATTTATTATGTTTTTAGATATTTGCTTTAATAATCTTTTTATGCTTCTAGCAGCACCTTCTGGAATATCATATAAATTACTATGAGTAGTATCTAGATTTAAATCAGATAACAATACATATCCTCCTCGAATAACTCCAATACTATTGTTCTTGTATAATATTGGAATATTATATATAGTTATCCCATACTTACATATGAATTGATTGCTACTTTTTTGATTCATACAATCGCAATTTTTAGGAAACTTCATAGGGTTACACTTTTCAAAACAAAATAATGGAAAATATGGATTTTTTAAAACTATGTTCCAAGAATCATCATATATAATCAGTGGAATTTTAAATGGATCAATAAACTGACCACGAATTGATTCTACTGCTGCATATAAATTTAAAGTACTTTCACTATAATTTATTAAGGTCTTTTTTAAATCACTATTAGGATTGATTTCTATAACTTCACTTTCTCCTATATTTCCTACATTATTTGAAACAATAAGTTCTTTTATTGGTCCATCTCCTGTATTTATAGACTCATGTGTGCTACCAGATTCTATGTAAAAAATCATACCTTGCGAAAATGGCTTCCAAACTCCATTTATAATATATAACCCTTCTCCTTCTAAAATATATATCATCTGTTCTTGACCATAATGAACATGATTAAAATGTTTTTTACCTGGCATAGTAACTGCAATATATATATTCATAGCTTGTTTTGGGTTATTCTCATCATAAGTATGTTTCCATTCAATATATCCCCACTCAGTATTTTGAATCTTCATAAAAAAACCCTTTCTGTTTATAGATTATTTATATTCATTTACCCTTAAATAAATTATCAAATAAAAATGTGCACATACTCTTTCATATGATAGCTATACTATATCAATATTCATTAGTTTGTACACATTATTATATTAATTATTATTTTTTAATTATTTATAGCTTACTTTATTATTTAAAAATATATATTTTAATTGTTATTTAATAACAGAAACACCCATATATGGTCTTAAAGCTTCTGGAACTATTACAGAGCCATCTGCTTGTTGGTAATTTTCCAATATAGCTGCTACACTTCTTCCAATAGCCAGTCCAGAACCATTTAATGTATGTACATATTCAGCTTTAGAATTTTTGTCTCTTTTAAATCTTATTCCAGCTCTTCTAGCTTGAAAATCTTCACAGTTTGAACAAGATGAAATTTCAACATATCTGTTATAACTTGGCATCCAAACTTCTACATCATATTTAAAAGAAGCTGTAAATCCTAAGTCACCTGTACATATTTTTACTACTCTATATGGTAAATTTAATAATTGTAGCATAGTCTCAGCATTATTAGTTAATTTTTCTAATTCATTGTAAGATTCTTCTGGAGCTACTATTTTTACCATTTCTACTTTATTAAATTGATGTTGTCTTACCAAACCTCTTGTATCCCTTCCAGCAGAACCAGCTTCTGACCTAAAACAAGGAGTATATGCTGTATAATTTATTGGTAGTTGCTCAAATTTAAGTATTTCATTAGCATGTATATTAGTTAAAGGAACTTCTGATGTTGGAATTAAAAAGTAATCTAATCCTTCTATTTTGAACATATCCTCTTCAAACTTAGGTAGTTGTCCTGTACCCAAAAAACTATTTCTATTTGCCATAAATGGTGGAATAATTTCTGTGTATCCATTTACTGTTGTATTTGTATCTAGATAAAAATTTAATAATGCCCTTTCTAATCTAGCTCCTAATCCCTTATAAAGAGTGAATCTTGAACCAGTTATTTTACCAGCTGTTTCAAAATCAAGTATACCTAACTCAGTCCCTATTTCCCAATGAGCTTTAGATTCAAAATCAAAATTAGACGTCTTACCCCAAGTTCTCACCTCAACATTATCTTCATCGGTTTCCCCTTGTGGTACTTCTGAATGTGGTACATTTGGAATTCTCATTAACAAGTATTCCATTTTTTCCTCTACATCTTTAAGGTTTTGGTCTATAACTTTAATCTTGTCAGATAACTCTTTTAGCTTAATTTTTTCATTTTCTACATCTTTACCTTCTTTTATAAGATTTGGTATATTTTTAGATGCAGTATTTAATTCGTTTTTCATAACCTCAACTTCTTGAAGAATTTTTCTTCTTTCATCATCTAACTTAACTACTTCATCAAGATTAAAGGCTTTTTCACCTCTTCTTTCCATTGCTTTTTTTATACAATCTAAGTTTTCTCTTATTCTTTTTATATCAAGCATTTTTTCCTCCTCAATACTTTAAGATTGGATGTTATCTCTTAATCTCAGTTAACTTTGATAATAGTATATTTGCTTAAGGTTAAGAAATCTTTTTCTGTCTTATCCGAACCTATTATTTTTATTTAGTTATATTTTACTCACTTTTTTACATATTGTCAAATTATATTTAATTAAATTAATATAATTTAATTTTTCATCATTAATCTTACTTTTACTTTCATTATAATTATGCTAATTTTAGCAATCAATTATCTATTTTGACTTTTTTTTTATCAATCTTATATAATTATCAATTTTCATATAAATTTTTTTACCTTATGATATAATTCTTTATATATTCTTTGTCAGATGTTAGAATAGGAGGATTTTAATGAGTAATTCAAGTATAGGTAAAAAATTGACTTTATGTAGAAAAAAACAGAACATTAGTATAAAAGATTTATCTAAATTAATTAAAGTTACACCTTCTTTAATTAGTCAAATAGAAAAAGGAAGCGTAAATCCATCCATAAATTTTTTAAAATCAATTTCAAATGCTTTAAATGTACCATTAATTACTTTTTTCGTTCCTTCTATTGATGATTCAGAATTAATTGTAAGAAACAATCTTAGAAAAATAGTAATTTTTCCAGAATCAGAAAATATTTTATATGAAATGTTATCCAATAATCCATTTAATAAATTCGAATTTGCCATTATGAATTTGTCCCCTAAGTCTTACTGTAAAGAAAAAAATGGGCATGCTGGAGACGAAGTTGCTTATATACTTAAAGGAAGTGTTGAACTTAGTTTGGAAGATGATATATTTGAATTAAATGAAGGTGATAGTGTAAAAATACCTTTTGGTATGAGACATAAATGGGGAAATCCAAGTGAAGTTGAAAGTAAGGTAATCTACATAGTTGTGTCCTAAAAACACAAATTTTCAAGGCAGAATTAATAAAATTATGGCAATGAACCTTTAGACCTAATAAGCTAGCCCTTCAGTCACATATAATATTATTTAACTCTACCTATTTTATTAGATTTTATTTTTACATAATATTTTTTATACAATACTTTTACATAATATTTAAAAGAATATAATTCATATCTATTTTAATGAATATAATACTTCCCCTTCTACTATTGTTTGTAAAACTTTAATATCTTTTATTTTAAGAGAGTCAACAGTAAGTGGATTTTCATCTAGTATTATTAAATTAGCTAGTTTACCTTCTTTGATTGAACCCTTTTTATCTTCTTCAAAATATTGATATGCTGCATTTATAGTAACACCTTTTAAAGCTTCTAATGGGCTTATTTTTTCATTTTCACCTATCAATACTCCTTTTTTTGTAATTCTATTAACCGCACACCATATTGTTTCAAGCATATTAGGTGCTATTACAGGTGTATCTTGATGTAAAGTATAAATTAAACCTTTTTCTATAGTTGTTTTAATTGGACTAATCTTAAATGCTCTATCTTCCCCAAGGTTTTTAATATGAATATCTCCCCAATAGTATGTGTGAGCTACAAAGTATGAGGGTATCATGTTTATTTTTTCCATTTCATCAATTTGGTCTTCTCTTACAGTTTGAGCATGTATCATCACAGGTCTCATATTATCTTTAATATTTTTTCCTGTTATAACTTTTTCAAATAAGTTTATCAACTGGTCTGCCGCTGCATCCCCATTACAATGAGTTAAAAGTTGCATTTTTTCTTCTACTGAAATGTTTATAAATTTCTCTACTTCCTCATCTTTATATATAGAATACCCACGATAACCATCTTCTGAATTTTCATATGGTTTCGTTAACCATGCTGTCTTTCCTTGAGGAGAACCATCTAAAAATATCTTATATCCTCCTATTTTAAATCTATTTACATATTTCTTTACAAAATTTTTATTATCATCTTTTACAGATTTACTATTTTTTAAATCTACATATCCTACAATATCTATTTTTAGTCTATTTTGATTTGACATTAGTTTTAAGAGATTAAATTGATTATCTGCCATTAATCCCTCTTGTGCTGTTGTAATACCATAACTTAAATAAATATCTTGTACTTTTTCAATTAGATTACAAACTTCATCTAATGATGGTTGTTTTATTTTAGATGATACTTTAAAAAAGGCATTTTCCTCCAAGTATCCATTTGGCTCTTTACTCCCTTTGACTCTGCCTATATGCCCTCCTTCTGGGTCTTGTGTTTCATGAGTAACACCTAATTTTTTTAATCCTAAAGTATTTGCAACTCCCATGTGACCAGAAGCATGTGAAATTAGTATTGGATTTTCTAAAGATGCACTATCTAATAAATCTTTATCTGGATGAATATTTTCTTCTAAAAAATTGTTATCATACGAAAAACCAATTATCCATTCACCCTTTTTTATATCATTTGAATCTTTAAAATCTTGTATTTTCTTTACTATATCTTTAAAGCTAGTTGCATCTTCTAAAGGAACTAATCTTAGGGTAGTAGCAAAAGCTGTCAAATGACTGTGTGAATCTATAAAGGAAGGCATCAATGTTTTACCCTGCAAATCTATGACTTCTGTTTCATTATTTTTTAAAGCTAGAATTTCTTCTTTTGTTCCTATTTTTTTTATTATTTTATCTTTTATAAGAATAGCATCTCCACATATTGAATCTTCCATTGTAAGGATATTTCCATTATAATAAATTTTTTCTTTCATAAAGTTCTCCTTAAATTGTCTATTTTGATAAATTTATTTTAGTATTTTATAATTAATTATTCGTATTTCATTAAGCTTATTTTTTTTAATATTAACTAATATTAATATATAAAAATCTCATTTTTAATTATTGTTCGCCAAGAAATAAATACTATTCATTATAAATATTATAATTTAATAGTCATAATATTGATGTGAAAAATTAATATTATATGTTAATAAAAAAAAGTACTTAATATGAATTATTTTTTTGTATAATTGTAATTTGCTAAATCATGATGTATCATTTTAAATATACAGTTACATCATTATTTACAAGATAAGATACTTTTTTCTCAAATAAAACCTGATGTAATCTGTTCAAATCAACAAATTCAAATATTTTTTAGGAGGTTTTTATGAACAAAGAAAATAAAAATGTAAGAATTGCTGTTGTTCAGGCATCACCAATTATAATGGACTTAGATAAAACTGTTGAAAAAGCATTAGAATTAATTAAAGAAGCTAGTAGAAAAGGGGCAAATATAGTAGTTTTCCCAGAAGCATTTATACCTGCATATCCAAGAGGACTTTCATTTGGATTTGTTGTTGGAAGTAGAACAATGAAAGGTAGAGAAGATTGGAAAAGATACTATGATAATTCTGTACCAGTACCTAGTGCTACAACAGATTTATTAGGAAAAGCAGCCCAAGAAGCAGGAGTATATCTATCAATGGGAATAACAGAAAGAGATGGAAACGATATAAATTGCACTCTTTATTGTACAAACTTATTTTTCTCACCAGAAGGTAAACTTATTGGTAAACATAGAAAACTTAAACCTACAGGAACAGAAAGATGCATTTGGGGTGAAGGTGATGGAAGTACTCTTACAGTTGTTGATACTCCATATGGGAAAATGGGTTCATTAATTTGCTGGGAAAACTACATGCCACTAGCTAGAACAGCTCTTTATGCTAAAGGTGTAAAACTTTATATAGCCCCTACTGCTGATTCAAGAGAAGAGTGGCAATCAACTATGAAGCATATCGCTTTAGAAGGAAGATGCTTTGTTATTGGATGCAATCAATATGTTGAAAAAAATATGTACCCAACTGACCTTAACTATTATAAAGAACTTGATGCAGAACCAGAGATTATGTGTCCAGGTGGAAGTTGCATAGTTGACCCTTTTGGAAAATATGTAGCAGGCCCTATTTTCAATAAAGAAGAAATATTAATAGCTGATTTAGATTTAGAACAAATAGTTCTTAGTAGACTAGATTTTGATTCAGAGGGTCACTATTCAAGACCTGATGTATTTGAATTAATTGTTCACGAATAGTCTTTTTATCCAAAATCTTTACATAAACTTTTTACATAAAAATCAAAATGAGATACTCTTAAATAAAATAATTTTAAGGTATCTCATTTTTTATTTTATGATTTGATGTTATAGTTTTACATTAAAACTTACTTAACTATATATTAAGAACCAATTATATATTCAGAATCAGTTAACTTAACTATAAACCTAACCTTCACTACAATCCTAAATCAACTACTGTTCTTCCTACATGCTTTCCTTCTATTATTGAATCTATGCTTTTACTCAATTCATTTAATGATACTACAGTTACCATGTCATCTAAATCTTCTAGCTTCCATTCATTTGACAATAAGTCCCATATTTTTAATCTCAAATTCATTGGGCAATCTACAGAATCTATACCATATAAAGTAACACCTTTTAATATAAATGGATATACTGAACTTGTAAAATCAATTCCACCTGCATTACCACATGTTGTAACTGCTCCACAATAATTAGTTGTCTTTATTGCTGTTGATAAAGTATTTCCTCCTACTGTATCTATTACTCCAGCCCATCTTGGTCTAAGTAGAGGTCTCCCTGAATTATCATCTACTTCTGATCTATGTATAACATCTTTAACACCTAGTTTTAATAATGTGTCTTTTTGTTCTTCCAATTTTCCTGTTGAAACTGCAACTGAATATCCCAATTTAACTAATATTTTAGTTGCAATCACAGCAACTCCTCCAGTACCACCAGTAACTAGTACATCTCCCATATCTTTGTCTACAGTATTTACAAATTTATATACAGATAAAGCTGCTGTAAATCCTGCTGTACCATAATCCATTGCTTTTTTTAGAGAAAGATTAGTTGGAAGTTTGACAACCCAATTAGAAGGAACTCTTATATATTCTGAAAATCCTCCAGAGGTGTTCATTCCTAAATCATAACCTGTTACCAAAACTTCATCTCCAACTTTAAAATCATCACAACTACTAAATTCTACTACACCAGATGCATCTATTCCTGGAGTATGAGGATATTTTCTAGTTACACCCTTATTTCCATTTGCTGAAAGTGCATCCTTATAATTTAGTGAAGAATATTTTACTTTTATCAGAACATCTCCTTCTGGTAGTTCATCTATATCTCTTTCGATTATATTTCTCTTAAAACGTCCCTCTTCTTCTGTAATATATAGTGATTTAAAATTTTTACTCATAAATTTCCTCCCAATACATTTAGTTTTATGTTAAACTAATTATAGTTGAAAAATAGTTTTATGTCAAACTACTTTTTATTTCAAAGTACCTCAAATAATTTAAAGATTGGAGATTAATTTATGGAAGATAAATATATCATACATTTTATAAGTAAGACAAAAGCTAATATGCTTAAATTCATTGAAAATAAACTCAATAAAAACGGTTTAAATGAATTGTTGCCTACACATGGAAATATACTCACTGCACTTTATGAAAATAATGGAATACTTACAATGAAAGAAATTGCAACTAAAATAGGAAAAGACAAATCTACTGTTACAGTATTAGTTAATAAACTTATAAGTCTAGGATATATAGAAAGACAAAAGAGTGACAATGACAAACGTATTACATATATAAAACTTACAAAGAAAGCAATGCTAATAGAGGATACATTCAATAGTATTTCATCACAAGTTAAAGAAACAGCCTACTGTAATATCACAGAAAAGGAAAAGCAAGAATTTCTTAGAATTTTAAAAAAAATCAATAATAATTTCAAAAATGCTGACTAAATTGAGCATAATTATATCTAGTTTTGGAATAATAAATAAAAAGAATCAAATATTGTAAAAATTTATTGTTAATAGAGAGGTATAATATGAATTTAAAAGACAGTAAAACTAAAGAAAATTTATTGAGAGCTTTTGCAGGTGAAAGCCAGGCTAGAAATAGATATAATATTTCTGCATCTGTAGCAAAAAAAGAAGGATTATATATAATAGAATCTTTATTTAATTATACTGCTGACCAAGAAAAGTCACATGCAAAACAATTTTTTACTAAATTAAAAGAATTTGCTGGAGAAAATATAAGTATATCAGGAGCATATCCTGTAGATTTATATGATAAAACAGCTCAACATCTTAAAGCTGCACAACATAATGAGCTTCAAGAGTGGGATGATGTATATAAAAACTTTGGAAAAACAGCACGTGAAGAAGGTTTTGAAGCTATAGCTAAATTATTTGAAAATATAGCTGAAATAGAAAAAGTTCATGGTGATAGATTTGGTAGATATGCTACTGATTTAGAAGAAGGTACTTTATTTAGAAGAAATGAAGATATCCAATGGATATGTACAAACTGTGGACATATTCATATTGGTAAAGAAGCTCCAAAAGCTTGCCCTGTTTGTCTTCATCCACAAGGATATTTCTTGGACTTTAAAAATTCATTATTTGAATAAGTAAAAATAATCTACTGTATTTAAGCAATTTATTATATTGATACTATCTAGTTTTATAAATATTAGATTATTCTAATATGAAATTATATTATAAAAATGATATTATCCATTAAATACAGTATTCTAAAAGTATAAAAAAACTTGAGAACTAATTTTACCACTTATTTAATATTTATCAAAGACTTTGATACAATAAAAATAAAGAGAAGTGCAATTATTAAAAATGGCACTTCTCCTTTTGCTGTTTCAATTTGTCATTGAATTTATATCCTACACCGCATATTGTAACAATATGTTTCGTATTGTTGGGGTATACTTCTATCTTATTTTACAACTTGCTTTTTACATTCTTATCTGTTGTAGTATGAGTAATAGGATTGACCTTAATTAAGGTTTTATTTACAATAGCCATAATGTTTTTTTCTAATCAAAAATAAAAGAGAAATAAATAATCCTAAAAATTCTGCAACAGGGACAGCTATCCAAACTCCTATTTCTCCAAATATATTTGGAAGAATAAGAATAGCACCTAAAATAAAAATAAACGTTCTAGAAAAGGATATAATAGCTGATGTTTTCCCATCAGAAAATGCTGTAAACATTGCAGAAGAAAAAATACCAAATCCCATAATCACAAAAGCTAGAGAATAGAAGGAAAAACCATAAAGTGTAATATTGTAAACATCACTGTTAATTGAAGTAAAAATAGTCAATGACTTTGTTATAGTCAAATGAATTAAAATATTCGATACTATTGAACTAATAATCAAAAATAATATACTGTTCTTAAATATATCTTGTAGTTGCTTTTTATCACCATGTCCATATTTAAAACTGATAATTGGAGCTATTCCATTGGAATAGCCAAAATAAATAGCTGTAAAGATGTATTGGAAATACAGGATAATTGTTATAGAAGCAACACCATTTTCACCATAATATTGCAAAAAAGTATAGTTAAACATAAATGTTGTTACAGCATTTGCTAAGTTTGTTACCATTTCCGATGACCCATTTGTACAAGAACGAAAAAGCACATTCCAATTTAGTTCTGGTTTTACAAAGTGCAGAGGATTATTTCTTGCAAAAAAGAAATAGGCTAAACCTACAATTGCAGGAATACAATAACCTAATCCAGTTGCAATCGCTGCACCAGCAATACCCATATTCAATGGAACCATAAAGATATAATCCAGCACAATATTCACAACTCCAGCTAACAACGTAACAATCAGACCAAGTGTTGGTTTACCAGAAGTAACTAGAAAAGTCTGAAATGCTGTTTGAAGAAAAAATGCAGGTGCAAAGCTAAAAAGTATTTTAGCATAAGTAATACACAAAGGAGCTTGTATTGAACTTGCACCTAAAAACAAAATAATTTCATCAATAAACAAGTTTCCAATAATAGCAATAAAAATACCAATCAATATTTCTACAATGATTAAGAAACTCAAATTTTTTCTTGCTTCCTCTTGTTTTCCTTCCCCCATCTTTCTAGCAACTATAGCACTTCCACCGGTTGCAACCATGATTGCTACAGCCATTTCAAAACTGATAGCTGGATATACCATATTCGTAGATGATAATGCTATTGTACCAAGCAAACGAGAAATAAACATACCATCAACAATAATGTACATAGATAAACTAATCATCATAATAACATTAGGAATTGCAAAAGATAGTAAAGAAGTAAATGTAAATTTTTTAGCTAATACATTATCCATTTTTAATTTCCTCCTTTAACAATTCATAGTATGCAGTATTACAAGCAATAAGTTGATTCCATTTTTCATCTCCTAATTTTTCAATAGCCTTTTCTTCCATGCTATGAAGTGGTTCTAATATTGAATCAGTAAATTGTTTTCCACTCTTTGTAAAAGAAACCAGACGCTCTCTTTTATTTTCAGAATTAGACGAAATAGTAATATATCCCTTCTTTTCAAATTCCATCAAAATCCCATGTACCGTCTGTTTAGGTAAAGCCCACCACTCACAAATTTGCTTTTGCGTACATACCTTATACTCATCTAAAGTATATAAGATAACTAATGCATTATAATTTAAATCATGCTTTTTAGCCCATACCCTGTATAAATCTAAAGTTCCACTTAAAACAGCATTTACAAGTTTAATTTGTTCACGAATTTCCATAATATCCCTCCCAATATAAAAGTACTAATCAGTACTATTTTAGTATAGTACTAATTAGGACTATAGTCAATAGGATATTTAAACTCTCAAAAAAATGTAGTATTTAAGAAAATTTATAGAAAAATAAAAACGCACACTTTTGCATTAGTGTGCGTTTTCCACATACTTAAATCCTAACTCTTTTCCTACATAATAAGTAATCTACAATAATCTACTATGATAACTTAATACTTATATCATTTATTTCTTTCATTAAGTCAATTTCAACAATTTTAACTACATCCTTTTCAAATTTTACTTGTTTATAATCCAAGCATCCTATTACAAATGGAACACCAAACTTCCTAAACAAATAAATTCTTCCATTTTCATTGTATATTGATTTAAAATTTTCTTCTATTATATTTACTATTAATTTTAATTCTTCAAATGTTATTGTGGATTTAACTAAAAATTTCTCTATTATACTCAATATAAGCAATTCCTTTTTGCCTATACTCTGTTCTTTTTTATATAAATTTTGAAATATTTCTTTTGTGTAATTACATATAGCTTCCTTCTCTAAAATAAAGTCAATGTCAAACTCTTTATTGGTATCTTTTTTTGTAAACATGTTTGCAATATCATCAAGAGATGTATCTTCTTTCATAGATAGTATTAACTCTATTCTTTCTAGTATTTTATCTCTTGGAAAAAACGTCTCTTGACCTGTAAAAGCTGATTTTTTTATAAACCATTCTTCTGGTATTATATTTTTTCTTTTCCATCTATATAGCTGCCCATAAGATATATTAGTTTTGCTTAATAAATCTTTCTTAGATATCAATTCTTCCATAATTTTTCTAGCCCACCTTTGTACTGTTTTTTACACTCGAATTATCTGAAACTAACAACTTGTCACTGTATTCAATATTTTCAACATCACAATTGCTTACTAAGGATATGCTTTTTCCTCGTATATCTTTTATTGAAACATCTTCTAATTCAATAGAATCTCCCTCTATCAAATTGCATTTAAATTTGCCTGAAAAAATGTTAATAAATTTAATCCCAAATGTAAAAATATCTTTACTTCTACCTATTTCTATATTAGTTGCTCCTATCTCCTTACAATAAGAACCTCCTCCTGAATAGATATATATGTTTTCTCCATTTAAAAGACCATCACATTTTATTGCTCCGTGAACCTTTATATCTTCACATTCTATATTTTCTTTATTTCTCATTTCACCATAAACTTTTATATCCTGTGCATAAATACTTTCACTTACAATTAATTGACCTTTTACTGTAACATTATTACACTTTAAATTTCCATTAATTTTCTGTTGAGCAGTTATAATCAAGTCATCTATTTCTGCATCTCCATCTATACTAAGTTGCCCATTAACCCTTACACGTTCAGCTTTAAGACTCCCTTTTATAGTAGCTTTTCCATTTACTACAAAGTTTTTTATATTAATATCTCCATCAAACTTTACATTTCCAAATACATTTACTTCATTACATTTTACATTTCCTTTTGACCTAGCACTTCCCATAATTTTTATACTTTCATATTCTCCACTATTGATAAATCCTTCTCCAAGTATTTTTATAGTTCCATTTTCCATATCATTACCTCATTTTAAATTTTATTTTAAGCCTAAATATTACTTATCTTTATTTAGATTTACTTTTTCATTATTTAGACTTACTTTTCCATTTACATTCTTTATTTCAACAACTATTGAACTTTCATCAATATCTATGTTTTCACTGTACTCCAAACTCTCTATATAACAACCTTTGCCTATGTTAATATTTTTACCTCTTACAATTTTAACTTCACTATTTTCTAAACTGATTTCATCTGCTTCTATAACATTTGCTAATAATCTACTTTCTGTATATTTTTTAACTGACAGTAGACCTAGATTTCTAAGATTAGAAGATGCCTTTTCAAAATCTCCACTCTTTTTTTCGGCTCTATAAAAGCTTTTACAATAATCGCCATGTCCCTTTTTTATATTTACACTACATGCACCAACTTCGTTTAGATTAGAAGTTCCATGCAAACTTATCTTGAGTTCTTCACAATTTAAAAATCCATTACAATCTAAAATTCCACTTAAGTCAACACTTTCGCATTCTATGCTCTTATTGATTTTTAGACATCCTTCTCCGCTAATAATATCTGACTTTAAGTTTCCTCCAACATTGATAATTCCTCCAGATTTAACTTTACTTGAATTTATGTCTCCAGTACACTTAAGAAGTCCAAATATTGTCACTTGTGATGCAAATATATTTCCTTCAATTTTACTCAATCCTGCTGTAAAAAACTCATTACATTCTGTTGTTCCAATCACTTTTGCTGAACCTGAAGAATCAAATTTATTACATTTTATATTTCCATCTATTTTTCCTGTACCTGCTATATTAACTTCATCAAAAATTCCACCTTTACATTTTCCCATTCCATTAAAATTTAGCGAACGTAATTCTCCATCCATAATGATTTCCTTTCAATAACTTATTTTGTTCTTGAATATAATATAACAAAACATTGTTACGTTGTCAAGTATAATAATCTCGATGAATAAAACAATGCTCCTTTAAAGATAGACAAAAAAATAATAGAGGAAATATTTTATATGAACTATGAATCTTTCTTAGATTTCCAATTCAAATAAAATACTACTCTATTATTTAACTATTTACATATACTTGTCTCTAAACTTTATAACCTATCAATGAACTTATATAATCTACATGTTGATAAATTTCTCGATTACCTCAGCTAATCTATCCATATCTTTTGGATAAACTTCTCCTATACTTCCTATTCTGAATGTATCTACATCAGTCAATTTACCTGGATAAATAACAAATCCATTTTCTTTTAGATAAGTGTAGAATTCCATAAATTCAAATTTTGCATTCTTAGGATATAGGAAAGTTGTTATTACAGGTGATTGAGCATCATCATTCACCAATGTATCAAACCCTAGAGATTTTAATCTCGAAGATATTGTAAATTGATTTTCTTTATATCTAGCATATCTTTTTTCAACAGAACCTTCTTCCTCTAGCTCTAGTAATGCTTGATAAAAAGCTCTTACAACATGTGTAGGAGAAGTAAATCTCCATTTACCATTATTATTCTCCATAGTTTCCCATTGAGCGTATACATCAAGAGATAAAGATTTAGCAATTCCTTTGCATTTAGCTAATTCTTCTCTGTTAGCTATTATAAAACCAAATCCTGGTACTCCTTGTATACATTTATTAGAGCTACTCACTAAAAAATCTATATTAAAGTCTTCAACATCAATTTTAATTCCACCAAAACTACTCATTGCATCAACTATGTAAACTTTATTATATTTTTTTGCAATCTTACCTATATCTTGTATAGGATTTAATCTACCTGTAGTAGTTTCACAATGAACCATTGATATATGTGTAATATCTTTATTTTCTTTCAATAAATTTTCCACTCTGTTTAAGTCAACTGCTTCTACATCACTAAATGTACAGTCAACATATTCTATATTTAAATAACTGCATATGTCCTTCATTCTCTTCCCATATGCTCCATTTGCAATTACAAGAAGTTTACCATTCTTTGGGATAGTGCTTCCTATTGTAGCTTCCACTGAGAAAGTACCACTACCTTGCATTAATACACTTGTGTATTTTTCTGTATTTTTTGTAGCTAAAGATACTAGTCTTCTTCTAACATCTTGTACTAAATCATTATATTCAACATCCCATGTACACCAATCTTTTAACATAGATGCTCTTACTGATTTAGTAGTAGATAATGGTCCTGGTGTAAGTAATATGTAATCATTTTCTGGTACAAAATCTGACTTAATTGTTTCATTTTCTATTTTTACTAAAACATCTTCTAATTCAGCCATAGTTTCTATAACAAAATGTGCTCCTGCTTCTTTAAATTTCTTTGAAACTGCTTCCATCTTAACTTTTAATTCTTCTTTATCCATATTTTCTACTTCTGCTTGTGTAAGTCCTAATTCACTTGAACCTTTTATTACAGCAACACTCCACATTCCAGCATTTACACCTTCTTTTACATCACTTAATGTATCTCCAACTTTTACCATAGCACTCATTGGAGATACTCCCAAAGCTTCAGCGTTTTTATAACACATCCAAGGATATGGTCTTCCTTGAGATACTTCTGATGGAGTTACAAGAAAATCTGGTGAATATCCCTTTTTAGCTGCATTTGGTTCAACTATATTCATCATTTCTCTTGTATAACCTGTTGTAGAACCTATTTTTAATCCATTTTGTCTTAATCTCTCAATAGTTTCAACAACATGAGGAATTGGAGTTGTATACTCTTCTAGAGTTTCAAATAACATAGGTTCAAATTCAGCATAAAGTTTGTTTACATCTTCCTCTGTTGGAAATCCTCCAAAATTCTCTGCCCAAATATTTTTTATTCTATCCATTTCGCACATTTCTCTTATATGATCTATTTTTAATTTTCCCATAGGTTTTCTTGCTTCTTCCATTGTTACATCTATACCTCTTCTTTTAAATATCTCTATAAATACATTAAGAGGTGCAAAACATCCATAATCTACTGTTGTTCCAGCCCAGTCAAATACTACTGCCTTTATTTTTTCTCCATATAACTTTTTCATATTTATAACCTCCATAGATTCTCATTTAGAATTTTTGTGTTTTTAATTGTTTTTACTTTTAAAGTATAACTTTTTCATGTTAATTATACATCATATTTAGGTTAAATGTATATTAAATTTATGTTTTTAGTTGTTTTTACTTGTTTTTAGTTTTCAATATAAAAATCACATTAAAACTCTATACAAAAAATTAAAATTTGTAATCTTCTTTCTAGGTTAAATCTATGAATTTTTATCATTTCTATTTTGCTTCTATCCATGTTATATTTGATTCATTTAATTTATCTCTCCATTCATTTGGAGGTTCTGCATCACAAATAACAAAATCTAATTCATTCAAATCAGCTATCTTGTACATACTTACAATTCCTATCTTAGAACTATCACATAATACAAAACTTTCCTTTGAATTTCTTATATACTCTTTTGACAATAAAGCTTTACTTTGGTCTATGCTACTAATTCCAAAGCTGTCAATTATACCTTCACTAGATATAAATGCTTTATCTACATATAAGTTTTTCATAGCATCTATTGACATCTGACATGCTGTTCTTTGATGTTTTAAATTTACTTTACCACCAATGAATATAACTTCTCCATCAAATACGCCTTGGTTTTCATATGAAATCAACTTTGATAGCACAGGATAAGAACTGGTGATAACCTTTAGATTTTTTATAGAAACTATGTAATCCACAATTTGTAAATTAGTAGTCCCTTCATCTATTACAATTGATTCATTATCATTCACAAATTTAGCTGCATACTTAGCAATACTTTGTTTCTTTTCTAAATTAGTGCTATTTCTTTTTATATGTTCTGGCTCAATTACTCCATAATTTATTTTTACAGCACCACCATAAACCTTTTTTAACTTATTTTCACTTTCTAATTCTTCCAAATACCTTCTTATTGTTTCCGATGATACTTCTAGTTTTTTTACTAATTCTTTAGTATTCACCTTTCCTTTTGCATCTAGCAGTTCTAATATTTCTTTTTTTCTATCTATTGAATTTAAAGACATTAAGTTCTCCTCCTAAATATGTATTCTACTTTTATAAGATTATAATTAACATCTAAGCTCATAAAGTAATTCTAATATATGACAAAAGATATTTCACTCAATTTAATATAGTATATCTTACAATAGATATTACTATTAATTTATATAGCATGCAATCTTTCATTCATACCTTAAACTTTTCACTATTTTATTATTTATACAACTAAGTTATATCTCTTTACAATAAAAAAATCCATCAAATATCAATATTAGATGGACTTTATAATCTTTTATTATGTAAATTAATAATTAAACGTTTAGTTATTAATTTATTTTCTTGTTTCTAAGAATTTTACTAAATTATTTACAGTAGACATGTCTTTTCTTTCTAAATCAGTTGGTTGAAGTTCTATTCCAAGTCTATTTTCAATCTCAAGTAAAACTTCAATTATAGCTAATGAGTCTAAAAGCTCTGTTTCAAATAAGTTAAGGTCTAAATCATCTCTTATCTCATCAGTTCCTAATACATCTTCAAATATTTCTATAACTGTTTCCTGCATAAATTTGCCTCCTTAAAATTAAGCTAAATATCCTGAGAATATCAATAATCCAAAACATACAATATGGAATGTAATGAAAATTTGAACTCTCTCAAACCATTTTTCTTTTTTATGTTTCTTATAAAATTTAGATTTTCTCTGATATATATCAGTTAAGACAAGTGCTAAGCCTTGATACACACCATAAGCAATGTAAAACCAAGTTAGTCCATGCCAAAATCCCATTGTTATCATTGTTATCATCTGAGCTACATGAGCAGCAGTAGTTCTTTTCTTAAATCTTTTCTTTCTCATTGAAGACATAACAAATCTTGAAAAAATATAATCTCCAAACCATCTTGAAAGACTTATATGCCATCTTGTCCAAAACTCTTTCATATCCTTACTTATAAATGGTTTATCAAAGTTTATAGGTACTTTTATTCCAAATATATATCCTGTACCTATAGCAAATAAACTGTATCCTGCAAAATCAAAGAACAGGTATAAACTATATGCATACATATAACTTAAAATGTTTATAAACCTCATATCTTTAGGTATTATTGACACCCAATATGTATTTATCAAAAATGCTATAACAAACTTATAACCTACTCCCATAACAATGTTTTTTATTCCAGGCAATAAGTATTCTTCTAGATACTCTTTTCTAGATATTTTCTTCTCTAAATCCTGTTCAAATCGTCTTGACCTGTCAATAGGACCAGAACTCAGTGTTGGAAAAAACAACATAAAATAAAGCATATCTGAAATCTTAACTTCTTTTATAGCACCATCATAAATTTCAATAACCATTTGTATAGCCCTGAAATTTAAGTATGATATTCCAATAAATCCAATCAATCCAAAAGATGTAACTGGAGATATTTTATTAATTATTATCGGAAGCATTGATGCAGACAAAAATCCCCAATATATATATTTGTTTTTAGTTTTTCTTCTTACATATTCGTATCCTTTGACTATTATTACTTCTAAAATGATAAATATCAACAAGTATTTAAACTGAACATCTATTCCTACAATCAAAAATATCATAAATAAACTTGCCAACATACCATAATACTTTATATTTTTACCCATTAAACCTAAAATCACTGCTGGTATTGATGTTAATAATAATATGTAAAGATAAAAATAATCTCCATACTGTGAAAAAATCATTAAATTTCCTCCATAAGTTTCTTTCTGTCTATTTTACCATTGATATTTGTTGGAAACTCAGAAATTATTGCAATATTTCTTGGAATCATATACGAAGGTATATACTTTCCTAGTTCCTTTTTTATCATCATCCCATTTTTGATATTACCTAAATCATTCTTCTCATTTAACTCAACAATACCTTTTAAATAAGCAATTTTTTCATCCTTATATATTGGTAAAACTACTGCGTTTTTTACATTATGAACTTTTCTCAAATTATTTTCTATATCTTCTATTTCAATCCTAAATCCATTTAACTTAATTTGAAAATCTTTTCTTCCACAATAGTATATATTTCCATCTAAGAGATATCCCATATCACCAGTTTTATAAGCTCGCCACTTTACACTATCTATTTCATCATAGAAAAATACTTCTTCAGTCTTCTCTTTATTATTAAAGTAACCTTTTGAAACTGATGGTCCAACTATTATAATCTCACCTTTTTCATTTTCTTTCAGTTCATTTCCATTTTCATCAAGTATTTTTATTTTACAATTTTGCATAGGATATCCAACTGGAAGGCTCTTTTCATCATCTATAGCTTCTTGAGTCATATCATTTACACTTACGCCAACAGTAGCTTCAGTTGGTCCATATCCATTGATAACTCTTGTATTTGGAAATCTACTCATAAGTTCTTTAGTAAGATTTTTTGAAAGTGCTTCTCCTATAAATATCATGGATTCAAGTTTAGGAAGCATCTTACTATTAAACTCTTTTTCTGTTACACATACACCTGCAAAAGAAGGTGTTGATACCCATACTGCAATATTAGATTCGCCAAATTGTTTGAATAGCTCTTTATAATCTGCTAGTACATCTTTTGATATTGAAAATAATGTAGCTCCATGAACAAGACCAGGATATATTGTTGTCACTGAAAGGTCAAAAGAATATGCTGCTTGATTCATTATTACTTTTTCACTTCCATCTATATTTAAATAAGGACTTATCCAATCTACAAAACTATCTAAGTTATTTGAACTTATTTGAACCCCTTTTGGCTTTCCAGTACTACCTGATGTAAATAGTATATATGCATTCTCGTCACCTTTTACCCAGTTTTCTTTATGTAATGACTTTCCTTTATACTCACTTATTATATCATTTAATTTATTCTTATCAATTACATTGATATCTCCAAAGTCTTTTTCATCACTAAAGTTAAATAATACTTTTGGCTTTACTTCCTTAGTAACTTCAAAAACTCTATCTAGTGGAAAACTAATATCAAGAGGAACATATGCTCTACCTGATTTTAAAGCTCCTATCATACATGCCATTATCATATTTTCTTTATTACCATAGATTACTATAGGAGTATCTTCTTCTTTGTATACATTTTTTAGAAAAACTGATATAGCATCTGAATACTCATTTAAATCTTTATAAGAAAGTTTATCTCCATTACATGTCAATGCTATTCTATTTGTATTTGAATATTTTTTTATTCCTTCAATAATTTTCATATAAAAATTCTCCTTTAAAATCCATTATAAATAAATGGCAACTCTTTAAATGGTGTAAATGTTAAAACACCTATTGCCAATATTATAATCATAGTTAAACAAATACTAGTTACTAATTCTTTATTGCTCTTTAAATATTTTAAATAATCTCTCACAGACATCTACCCATCCTTTCGTTCCAAGATGCATTACATCTCTTAAATAATATTTCTCTTTACCTTTATCTTTAAGATTCATAACTTCAAAGCCTTTACTTTCTGCTATATTCTGTGCCTTATCATAAAACTGATTTCTTTCTTTCTCAGAGATACCAGTTAAATCATAGAATTTGCCCATACTTGGAATTAGTACAACAACTGGTTTAATATCTAAGTCCTTGCATACATTTAATAAAAGCTTATAACTTTCAAATTCCTTAGATGTTACTAAGTCTATGCCCTTGTCTCTTCCTCTATATTGCTCTAGACCATCTTTAAAATGCTCATTGTAATAATACTTGTCAATGTTTAGAGGATTGTTACCTACTCTCTTCTTAGCATCTTCAATAGCTTTCTTTTTCTCATGTGACCAATTTATAGGTTTTTTTCTTCCTTCTTTTTTGTGTTTATCTAGCCTAATTAATTTCTTATAAAGTATCCCTTTTTCTTTAAGCTCTATACAGTATTTTCTCCCTTGAAAATAAGGCTCTAATAACACCTTCTCAGCTTTCTCATACACTGTCTTAGGTTCATATAGCTTGGCATACAATGCTTCTGCCTTATATTCGTCACTACCCCATAAAAGCTTACTTGATTTTTTTATATATTCAATCTTATTTTGTTTAGATATCTTTGGATTATCTAAAAAACGATAAAATTGTATTGGTGAAAACCTAGACTGGTAATGGTGACTTGTGACTCCATCTTTTTCCATAAACCATTGCATAGAAATTAACAAGACAACCTTCTTATTATCAATATTAGGATTCATACTTCCTAACACTGCAGCATCTTGTAATGTCTGAGTATAAGCTCTACCAATTGCAAATACTTTGTTTTTGCTCCTATCTGTATTAAAATAGTACTTTGGATGTTGTTTTGTTGAATTACTAAGTTCTGATGACCCCAAAATCATAATATCTTTTTCTCTCAAAAAATGATTATTTGCTGTAACACCTTTATCCTTTATATCACTTAAAGTATCATCCATAATTGGAAGTAGATTTTTCTCCCTCAAAAGTTCATCAGTTTTAGAATCAAGAAATTTGTCTAACCCAAATAAAAATACTACGCCTATTATAAATGGTGTAATAAAGTATATCAATTTTCTCATATTTTCTCTCCTCTAAAAATATTCAAATTTATGTTATTATTAATCATATTAGTTTTAATGTATATATTCAACTACAAAATTGTAATAAAATCTCCAAAACTTTTTTTTATTCTGTTACAAATTTGTAAAAAAAAAGAAGAAATTCACTGAAAAAGGAATCTTTTTAGTGATTTTCTTCTTTTTATAATTTGACATTTTAATACTTAATTGTGTATATAATTTAACTTATTTTAAAATTAAATTTACTCAAAAGTATATCTTAATCCCCATTGCTTTCTTATTTCATCCATTAAATTCATGACATCTATAGATGATTCTAGAGTATTGGCTTTTATTTTATTTAATATACAATTATTGACATATTCAATTTCATACTTTAAAGCTTTTTCTGTATCACCATATTCTAGAGTTTCAATTCTTCCACCATCTGTATAAATTATTGTAGCTTTTGATGCTCTTGGGAAATTTTCTACAGTTATAAATCCTAATTCACATGCAAGAATACCTCTTTTTGGCATCTTAGCTCTCATAGTTAATGATATTACAGCCATCTCATTCTCAGAATTCTTTAAAATTATTCCAGATTGTTCATCCACACCTGTTTCAAATTTCTTAACAGTTGTTAAAATTTCATTCGGTTGAGATGACATAAAGTACCTAGCAAATGAAAGTGCATATGTACCAATATCAAGCAATGCCCCACCAGCTAAATCTTGACTAAAAAATCTATTATTAACATCATAATCCTTGCAACTTCCAAAGGATACTTGTATCATTTTAATTTTTCCCAAACTTCCAGACTCTACTATCTCCTTTAATTTTTTATATAAAGGCATATAATAAATAGTCATCGCCTCTGCTACTATTAAGTTCTTTTCAATAGCTAAAGTTATAATATCAGTTAGTTGACTTCCATTTACTGTTATAGCTTTTTCACACAACACATGTTTACCATTTTTTAGACTTTTCATTATATATTCATAGTGATTGCAATGTGGAGTAGATATATACACTACATCTATATTCTTATTCTCTAGCATTTTATCATAATCATCATACACATTTTCTATATCAAACTTATTTGCAAAGTTTTTTGCTCTTTCAAGACTTCTTGAAGCAACAGCATACACTTTACAATTCACCTCACTCATAGCTTGTGCAAATTCTGATGCAATAGTTCCAGGACCCAATATAGCCCAATTTATATTCTCCATATTTACCACCTCATATCCTATATATTTTTAAATAAATTACAGACTGTCAGCTGGATAGACAATCTTTCCTTGTCTTCTTATCTCATCCATAATTCCCATTACTATCTTTGAATTTTCATGTGAGTTTATACCAGACTCTATTTTATTATTATTTATAAGAGTTATAAACTCAATAAGTTCATGATATATTCCTTCTATTTCTCTAGGTTTCTCTTCTTCTTTTTCCTTTAAAATAGATATATCTTCTTCAGTTCCATCTTTATATCTAATAACCACCCTTTCAAACAAATTAAGTTTTTCAATTATTATACTTCCCTTTTCTCCTTGTATCTCAGATGGTATGTAAGAATCAGCTATTTTAGAATACTGAACTACTGCATCCATACCATCATATTGGAATATAGCCAAACCTTCTCCATCTACTCCAGTTTGAAGCATATGAGAAAATGATTTCACACATTTTGGAGCACCAAATAGATTTATCATAGGGTGTATGCAGTACACTCCAATATCCATCAATGAACCATTTGACAGTTCTTTTTTAAATGCATTTTCTATAATTCCATTTTTATATTTATCATATCTTGAAGAATACTGACAATAGCTTCCAAAAAATCTTCTTATTTTACCTATCTTATGTAAATTTTCTTTAACTGCTTTAAAATTTGGAACACATGTAATTCTCATAGCTTCCATAAGCAATACATTATTGTCTCTTGCAACCTTTATCATTAATTTTACTTCCTCTAAGTTAGATGCTAATGATTTTTCACACAACACATGTTTTTTGTGTTTTAGACAGGTAATAGCTTGTTTTGAATGCATTGCGTTTGGAGAAGCTATGTATATAGCATCTATACCATCTGATTTAGCCATGGTTTCTAAATCGTCAAAAAACAGACTTGCCCCATGCATCTTTCCAAATTCCTTAGCTTTTTCTAAATCTCTTGAATATACAGCAACTAGTTCAAACTCTTCAATCCTAGATGTAGCTCTTAAAAATAGTTTTGATATATTACTTGTACCAATAATACAAAATCTTATTTTACTCACCATTCAAACACTCCTCATTCTTTATAATTTATTTTAAATAAGTAATACCATATAATAAATAATACTCTATATAAACTTTTGAAACTTATTAGAATGTTAACTTCATCAAATAAAAAAGAAAGCCAACTTTAAATGATTTCACCATTTTAGCATAGCTTTCTTTTAACTACAATCTAAACTTACCTTATACTTCTAAAGTTATATTATATCTCTATTTCCTCTCAGGAATTTTATAGTAAAAATTTCATCCACAAACAATGCTATCAATAATACAGTTGCTATAATTGGCCAATAAGGTATTATTAAACTATATAAATTATCAACTACATACACTTGAAGATACCTTACTCCAATAAAAGTCAATATAGTCCAGTACATAGAAAATTTTAAACATATTATTCCTCTATTATTGTACTTATAGTCTGAATAATCCCAATATACCTTATTAAAATATACCTTCATAATTATGCCTGTGATGTACTCTACTGTTGTTGGCACTACTAAACATAGTAAAAGCAATGCAAATATATTATTTGGGTCAATAAACCTTGAGACCTCTATTATAATAGACATTGCAATTGCATACATTGGTTTAAACGGACCATTCAAAAATCCATCTTCTTGAAAATGACCTTGAGTAAAATAACTATATAAATTTTCAATTATCCAACCTATAAAACCATACAAGAAAAAATTAAATAAAAAATATAATAGAGAACCTACACTATCCATGAATATTCCTCCTAATTGTTTATAATTATTTTTTCTCATATTCATGGATTTATTCTAAATCAAAGAAATTAAATTTAAATTCTTTGATTTAATATTTCATATTATAGGCTACAACATTCTTTAGATTCTAAACTTTTTAGGTATTCTCTAACTTCCAATAAATTTTCAAGTATCTTATGTGATTGTTCTTTAATTTGTTCATCTGGCTCTTTTAAGTCAGGTACATTTATACATTTTATACCCCCATTATAAGCAGCCTCTACTCCCATAGGGGAATCCTCTATAACAATGCAATTTTCTGGATTAACATTTATCTTTTTGGCTGCCTTTAAGAATATTTCTGGATTTGGCTTAGAGTTTACAACATCATCTCCACAAACTATAGCATCAAAGTATTCTTTTAAATTTGCTTTGGCTAATCTTTTAACTGCTCTTTCTCGTTTTGTAGAAGTTGCAACTGCCATTTTATACCCATTTTTCTTTAAAAAAGATATTAATTCATTAACTCCTAATTTGATAGGAGCTCCTTCTCTATCCATAAATTCAATCATATTTTTAGTTTTCTCATCATACAAATCTAATATCGGCACAGAGCTATCATATATCTTAGTAAGACCTTCTATTATCCCTTTACGATTCCTTCCCATAACAGATGTATATATTTCTTTAGTCATAGTATATCCATACTTTTCAAATGTCTCTATCCAAAATTCAAGAGAGATTCTCTCTGAATCAAACAAAACTCCATCCATATCAAAAATAATTCCTTCTACTTTTTGCATACAATTCCTCCAATATTTTTTGATATAATTATATTACACTTTTTATGATTAATTTTACAACCCTCAATTTATCCAATTCTAATATAGTAAAATTGTAATTTTCAAAAGTTACACTTTGATTTACTTTAATGTTTGAACCAAGCATATAGGATATCCAACCACCTATACTATCAAATCCATCATGTTCTATATCAAGCCCAAAGTATTTATTGATATCATTGATTGATTCAGTTCCATCAACTAAGTAAGAACTTGTTCCTATTTTCTTAATATGAGTTTCTTCTTTATCAAATTCATCTTGAATTTCTCCTACTATCTCTTCCAGTATATCTTCAATTGTTACTACACCAGATGTACCACCATATTCATCTACCACTATAGCAAGTTGGAGTTTTTCTTTTCTTAATTTCTCAAGAGCCTTATCTATAGTACAATTTTCTGATATATATATAATATCTCTAAGTATTTCTCCTAGTTCAATTTTATTTCTGTTTATTTTTTGATTATACAAATCTCTTATATGTACAAATCCTAATATATCATCTTTATTTTTCTTACATACTGGATACCTAGTAACACCTTCATCTCTCAAAATAGATAATATCTTTTCCTCCGAGTCACTTTCATATATACAAATCATATCAGTTCTAGGTACCATTATCTCTCTAATTTTCTTTTCTTCAAATTCAAAAATATTGTCAACTAATCTTTGCTCTGATTCATCTATAAGCCCACTTTTATAGCTTTCTTCAACTAATAATCTTATTTCATCACCTGTATGTGGCTCATCAACTTCATCTGCTTGTGAATATCCAAATGGCTTAAGAAATAAATCAGTGCTTAGATTAAAAAAGTATATTATTGGATATGTCAATTTATAAAATCCAATCAACAAAAAAGATGTACTTAGCATTATTCTCTCTGTATTATAAAGTGCTAAGGCTTTAGGAACAAGCTCCCCTATTACAACTTCTACCATTGTTATAATTAAAAAGGAAATAGAAATTGATATTGTATATATAACACTTTCACTAAGATTAAATATACTTATTATTGGCAATATTAACTCTTTAACTGTAGATTCTCCCATCCATCCTAGTGCAAGTGAACAAAGTGTTATCCCAAGTTGACATGCAGAAAGATATGAATTTAGATTATCTTTTATTATTTTACACCTTTTAGCATTATTATTACCTTCAGCTATCATAGTATCTATCCTAGAACTACGAAGCTTTACCATAGCAAATTCACAAGCTACAAAAAATGCATTTATTAAAACAAGTACTATTATAAGTGTTACATTTAATAACTCCCGCATAAAATATTGGCCCTTATAATCTTATAACATAAGAAATTTATAAGAACTCAAAGTTCCCCCCTTATATTTATAAAATTTAATTTATAATATATATTCTATCATATTTATTAATATATCTTATTTTATTACAAATAATTTTAAATACAAAATTACCCCTCTTAATATTTATGATGGGTTGTATAATATATTAAGAGGGGCTAATTAAATTTTACGTATGGGCAATATAAATTTTAGTGGTCTTTTACAGGACTTTTTTCAGTTTCACTTGTTATTCCTAATTCTTCTTTTTCAATATTCCATTTTTCAAGACCATATTTAGATATTTTAACAGCTTCTGCTAGACCTCTCCCAAGTCTTTTTATCGTATTCATGCCTACTTCATCATCTTTTGCACCTTGTTCTTTTGCATCTTTACTCCAAATACTAGCACCAGTGTATCCTCCAATAAGTCCTCCTGTTACCAATACCTCATGCATTAAAAAGAAATTTATTATTGGTAATCTGGCCATTTCTTGTCCACCATATCTAGTTCCACCAGTAGTTATAGCAGCTCCTACTTTATTTTGCAAATTACATCCATGTACTAAATACATATGTCTTAATCTATTTAACACAGCAGTCAATTGAGCAGTTATTCCCATATCATAAACAGGAGAACCTATTATAAATCCATCTGCTTCTAACAATTTTTTCTCTAGTTCGCCCATATCATCTTGTATAGTACATTTTTCTGCTTTTCTCATACAAGCATCACAATGTATACATGGACCTATATTTTTTCCTCTTACAGTCCAAAAGTCAGTTTCTATTCCTGGTATTTCTTTAGCTTCCTCTAAAGCTTGTAGTATTGCATATTCAGTTGCTCCTTTTCTTGGACTTCCACATATTCCTAGTATCTTAGCCATAACTATACCTCCCACAAATTTTAATTTAAGCCTCTATGTTTATATCATTAGACTTATTCGATTTTATTGATAATATATATTTAATTATCATTGCTACAATAAATACTGATACTATACAAGAATTTCCAACTAAGGTTCTAATAATCTCTGGAAACTTTTCTAAAGTCTGAGGAACTGAAGTTATACCTATACTTAAGGTAATTGAAACTCCTGCTATAAGATTGTTATCTGACGTAAATCCACATTGACTTATCATATCATAACCAGCCATAGCAATTGATGAAAATACGATTAAAGCGACCCCTCCTATTATGCATGAAGGTATAGTAGTTATTATTGCACCCAATAATGGCGAAAATCCAACTAAAATTAATACTACTCCTGTAATTGACAATACAAATCTACTAGTAACTTTATTTATAGCTACGATTGCAGCATTTTGACCAAATACTCCTGTTGGTATTGAACTAAATACAGATGCAATTATAGATGTTAATGCATTTCCCATTGTAGCAGACTCTAATTCTTTATCTGTAACCTCTCTATTCATAGCTCCCATTGTAGCAATTGTTGCTGCTCCCATCATATCAGCTATAGCTACCATAAATAAAATGGCAAACATTAATATTAAATCAAGTCTAAATTCTAGACCAAATGCCAATGGCTTTGGAAAAGAAAGTATTGATGTCCCTTGAATTGCAGAAAAATCAACCAATCCAAATGCAAGTGATACTAAATAACCAAATATTATACCTATTAAAATTGCAGCATCTTGAACCAAACCCTTGCCAAATTTCATAAGCAAAATTATGACTACAACAACTATAAGTCCTATTGCGAAATTTATAGGTTCTCCAAATGTGGCTGAGCCTTCTCCCCCAGCTAAATTTTTTACAGCGGTTGGAAATAGACTAATACCCATACAGGCAATCATTGTACCTGCTATAATTGGAGTAAATAAATGTCTTATCTTCTTAATTCCAAAGGCTATAAAAAACACTACTATTGCCCCTCCAATTTGAGCTCCAAAAAGAGCTTTAAGCCCATATTTTCCAGCTACTGAAAGACATGCACCTAAAAACACATAATTTGTTCCCATTATTACAGGAAGCTTTGAACCAAGCCTATGCCCTTTAAATAGTGGTATTGAGTACAATTGTAGTAAAGTTGCTATTCCAGCTACCAACATAGCACCTTGCATAAGCATAGTTGACATCTGTTTATCAAGCCCTACTATATTCGATATAAGCATAGCTGGAACCATATTACCAGCTATCATTGAAACAAAATGCTGTAATCCTAAAGGTAAAGCTTCCTTAAAAGGCGGTTTCCCCTCTAGATGAAATTTTGATGTATCGTGCTCTTTCATAAAATAAATCCTCCCATAAATTTTATTTTTCTTTACGACCATGAATTTATTAACAATTAATTTTGAGCTATACACATCTTAATCTAGTTAATTCTTAACTTAAATGATATTTATTTTAACTAAAATATTATTTATGTATAGTTGTTTAGTGCACTTAATCTTATTATTTATATTCTCTAAGTTTATACTTTTTATTGACATCATGCTCTGCTCTTACAAACTCTAAATTTCCTTCTCCCATTAATTCAGACATTCTTTTCTTTCTATCATTTAGCCAATCTTTATCAATATTTTTATAGTACTTGTAATCTGTCCAATATATTATTGATGTTATTTCTCCTGGATTACTTTCACTAATCCATATCTCAGAACCAGCAAATCCTTCTAATAATTCTAGACCTTTAATCCAAATCTCATAATCTAATTGTAAGTACTTTTCTATTAATTTAGTATCTATCCTAAAAGTTAGCTCTTCAATAAATAAAGGTCTTTCAAATGATTTTAATTTCATATTATATACTTCCCTCTTTAATATTTGACTACTTTTTTATTTAAATGCTTTTTACATTTAAGTACTTTTAACATAATATTCTTGCATATAACCACTCTTCATTTTTACTTCTTGCAAGACTACCTTCTAGCAGGAGGTACATGTATTGCTTTACCTACTATTCCCATAGTAGCTTCTGCAAAAGCTTCTGATAAGGTTGGATGTCCATGCATAGTACTTGCAACTTCTTCAACTGTCAACATTGCTTTCATTGCAATTACAGCTTCATGAATTAAATCACTAGCATTAGGCCCTATGATATGAACCCCATATATTGTAGTCTTATCTTTTGAAGCAATTACCTTAACCATACCATCTGAATCATTCATTGTAAGAGCTTTTCCATTACCAGAAAACTGAAATTTACCAACGACATAGTCTAAGTTTTTATTTTTGGCTTCTTCTTCAGACAATCCAACTGTAGATACCTCTGGAAAAGTAAAAATGGAATTTGGTACTAAGTCATAATCTACACTTGTTTTTTCCCCTACAATTCGTTCAACAACTACTTTGCCTTCTTCAGATGCAACATGTGCAAGCATTATTCCTCCAATTACATCTCCAATTGCATAAATACCTGGTACAGATGTGCAGTAATTTTCATCGACTTTTATTCCCTTTTTATCATATTTGATGCCTAAATTATCTAGATTTAGTCCATCTACATCTAACTCTCTTCCTGTAGATACAAGTACATTATTACAAGCAATCTTTGTTTTTTCTCCATTCTGATTTATATCTACTACTAGTTCTTTATCACTCTTAGATATTTCTTCTACTTTTGATGAAAGTAGTATTTTAATCCCCCTTTTATTAAGTAGTTTAGTTAACCTACTAGATACCTCATTATCAACCATAGGAATTATATTATTCAAGAACTCAACTATAGTTACATCTGAACCAAATTCATTTAAAATTCCTGCAAACTCAATTCCTATAACTCCACCTCCAATTATTACTAATTTCTGAGGCAACTTAGTTATTTCTAAAGCTTCTTTACTTGTTATTACTCCCTCCAAATCAATCCCTTTAATAGGAGGCTTAGAAGATTTTGAACCAGATGCAATTAAAATATTTTTTCCTTTAATTATCTTCTTTGAGCCATCTTCTAATTTTATCTCTACAGAATCCTTACTTATTAACTTTGCTTCTCCCTTTTCTACAGTCACTTTATTTGCTTTTAATAATCCTTTTACACCACTAGTTAAGGTCTTAACTATATGTTTCTTTCTTTTCTGAACTTTTTCCAAGTCTAATTTATATTCATCAACTTTTATCCCATATTCTTCAGCATAATTAAAATAATTTAAAACCTGTGCATCTTTAAATAGTGTCTTTGTAGGAATACAACCTGTATTTAGACAAGTACCTCCAAATTCATTCTTTTCTACAATTATAACTTTTAACCCCAGTTGAGCTCCTCGAATCGCTGCAACATACCCACCTGGACCACCACCAATTACGATTAAATCAGCGTTCATATTTATTTTTCCTCCTTTTAAGTTATAGATATTAATATCTATAATTAAAATTTTAGTATCAATATTTATAGCTTGTTAAATCTACTTTATTTTTAATACCATAACAAAGTTTCTGACGTGTAAAAATAAAATTATTTCTATGCATTCCTACTATCAATAGTTCCGAATGTGGATGTTCTAAATGGCTATAAGCTGTTGTACAGCCTGGAGTCATTTTCCCACCAACAAATACCATGGAATAATTCATAAAATATTCGTCTAATAATTCATTTTCAATTAGGTGAGTACAGTATGAAGGAGATTCGATACACATTTTTTCTATCCCTAGACTTTTAAGTACATAAAGTAATATCTTAGAGTCTGGAGTACTATCTTTACCAGTAACAATTACAGGACAAACATCAAAATCTTTGTATAATTCTTCAAATTTATAATCATCAACATCCTTAATTGAATTAAAACTCCCTATACATATGTGTTTTAAAGGAGAATTTTCTTTTATATAATCCCAACCATTTGGAGATGTGGCTATAACCATTTTATATTCCTGACTCTTATCAACTCTAAATGTATAATGGTCAAATGGAATATCTCTAGCATCAAAAGAAACTACTACTCCACATGGCTGATATTTTTTATTTAAATAGTCTTTTCTTTGCTGTGTCAAACTTTCATCAAATACATGACATGTTATCCCAGGTTCATTTTGCAACGTTCTAGCCCCTATAATTACAGCATCTGAATATGCTCTTAGAACATTTAAAACCCAAAAATCTGCCAAGGCTCCATCTGGATCAACAAAATTATTTTTTCCAATTAAAGGGCCTGCTTTATTGTCTTCATATGCCATTTTTCCATCAGATGAAAGCACCATAGATGAAAATATATATGGTCTTTTATCTTTTGATTTTGGAAAAAACAACTCTGTATAATACTCTAAAGCATCTGGTATACAGATATTTTCATTAGATTCTTCTTTTAGATTGTCTAATATCTTTTCATTTCTATTTAATACATTTATTTTTAAGTTATGTTTTGGTATATTGAAAAACTCAAGCTTATTCATACTTTGACCACCTTCTCTCAATTATTTTTTATAATCCATAAATTCTTTTTCCCCATTGCATATTTCCTAGACCAACATCCTCTATTAACTTACTTGATATTTTTTGAGTTTTATAGATTACTTTTTCTTCATCTATATTAACTATTTGATTCTTATCCATAACTACTTTTCCATCTATAATAGAAGTTTCTATATTATTTGGAGTAGATGAATATATTAATGAACTAATTGGGTCGTGAACTGGTATAGAAATTGCACTTTTATATGGATTATAAATTATAATATCAGCATTTTTTCCTATCTCTATTGACCCTAAGCAGTCTAATTTATTTATGGATTTTGCTCCTCCAAGTGTTGCCATTTCCAGTACACTTGACGAAGGTAAAAGCTTTGCATCTCTATGAGTAACTTTTTGTAATAATGTAGTCATTTTCATTACTTCTAACATATTTTGAGTATCATTACTCGCTGAGCCATCACAAGCTAAACTTATAGTCAATCCATTTTCAATAAGCTTTGGAATTGGTGCTACTCCTGCTGCTAGAACCATATTAGATACTGGATTATGAGATATTTTAACATCATATTTTTTAAATAACTCTATGTCTTCATCTGACATTTGTATGCAGTGGACTGCAATAAAGTCAGGCCCTAAAATTCCTACTTTTTCAAGATATGGCACAGTCTTCATACCTCTATCTTCTAAACAGTATTTATCATCGTCCTTAGTCTCAAGTAAATGCATAGTTATTGGAATATGAAGCTCATTGGCTATATTTCTCATTTCTTTGTATCCTTCTTCTGTGTTATCCCATATAATACCAGGAGCTAATGCTAAACTTATTCTCGAGTGGTCTCTATATTTTTTATCTAATCTTCTGACATCATCAAAAAACTTTTGTTCTGTATCATGATAGGTACAACCAAATTCTTTTGGGAATTTGCTTGTATCTGTAAATCCTCTACCAAGTATTCCTCTTATTCCTAAGTCTTCAAATGCTTGAATTATACTATCATCAAGACCTTCTTTTCCATGACAGTACATATAGTCAAGTATAGTAGTTGTACCTGTTCTAATTGCTTCTATACATCCTGTTAAAGCTGCATAATAGCAACATTCTTCATCTATTTTATGTATAGCTCTTCTAACAGAGCTATCAAGCCAGTCTAACAATAATTTATCTCTTCCTAATCCCTTTAGCAAAGTCTGAAATAGATGAGAATGAGTACTTATAAATCCAGGTAAAACAAATTTCCCTCTAGCATCTATAATTTTTTCAGAGATGTATTTTTCTAGTAAATTCGTCTTTCCTATATCAATTATCTTGTTCTTTTCAATTATTATACAAGCATCATTTAGTATTTTCCTCTCATTATTCATTGAAATTAGATAAGCGTTTTTAATTATCAAATCTACTTTTCTCATGTAGTAACCTCCATATAATTTTTTGCTATATCTTAATTTTGACAGATAGTTTGGAGAGAAAAAATCTTTCGAGAAACGCATAACAAACTATCTGTCAGATTACTGGTATACTATAAAATCACTTTAAATCTGGCTGAATTACATCCATCTAAAATCTAAAAGATTTTGTGTGACTTCTTGAAGAAAACGTGCTCCAGGAGCTCCGTCTACTACTCTATGGTCATGAGTTAAACTCATATTCATTGTTGAACCAGCGTAAAATGCACCATCTTTTACAAGAACTTTTTCTATTATACTTCCAATACCTAAAATTGCACTTTCTGGTGTATTTAATACTGGGGTAAAGTATGTTATTCCAAACATCCCTAAGTTAGTTATAGTAATAGTTCCATTACTCATTTCATCAGAATTTAACTTGTTATTTTTAGCTCTATCACTTAAATCACTTAGTTCAATACATATTGTTTTTAAATCTTTTAAATTTGCATTTTTTATTATAGGTACCACCAAGCCATTTGGAATGTCTACAGCTACACCTATATTAATTTCGCTACTTACTTTAAAATGATTTTCATCAACTATTTGTGTTCTAAGTTTAGGATGATTTTCAAGTGCTTCAGCTACAGCCTTTATTATAAGAGCTGTATAACTTAATTTAACTCCTACTTTTTTATACTTTTCTTTCAATCCTTTATATACTTTTGATAAGTTAGTAATTTCTAATTCAGTGGCAATTGTAGTTTGAGCTGTTGTCAATAAACTCTCATGCATTTTTTTTGCTATTACATTTTGCATTGGTGTCATCTTAGTTACCAAATCATTTTCTCCTATATTTACCTTAATGTTATTAACTTGAGAAATATTGGTAACTTCTTGCCGTACTTCTTTTTCTACTACTTTATTTTGATTGACTTCCATAACTTCTTCTACTGGATTATTGTTCATGAAATTTTTCAAATCATCAATTGTTATTGAACCATGTATTCCTGTACCCTCTATATTTGAATAGTTAATTCCTTTTTCCTCAGCTATTTTTTTAGCTCTCGGAGTTATTTTTTTGTCTATATTTAAATCTTTTTTCTTAGTTGCATTTTCTAAACTTAAAATATCTACCTCTTTTTCATTATCAGTTTTATCTATCAAATTAAATCCACTAATATCTTCATTGGCTTCTGCAATTATACAAATTAGTTCTCCACAATTAGCAATATCGCCCTCTTCAAAAAATTTTTTTCTCAATACCCCACTTTCTGGTGCTTCAACAGTATTAGTAATCTTGTCAGTTTCAACTTCTAAAATTTCATCACCCTTATTTACTACACTTCCTTCTTCAATCAACCATGTGCCAATTGTTCCTTCCTCCATAGAAAGACCAAACTTCGGCATCTTAACCTCTGTAATCATTGTTTATCCTCCCCTAACTAATATTGCATAACTTCCTTACAAGCCTTAATTAGATTTTCTAATTTTGGTAGAACAAAATCCTCTAAAACTGGTGCATATGCTACTGGAGCATCAATTGATGTAACTCTTTTTATTGGTGCACTTAGATACTCAAATACATCTTCATTTATCATTGCAGATATTTCAGCAGCCCATCCTCCAACTCTTGGACCTTCTTGAGCAATAACCAATCGACTAGTTTTCGCAACTGACTCTACTATAGTTTTTTTATCATAAGGAAATACAGTTCTAAGGTCGATTATCTCTACACTAATCCCTTCTTTTTCAAGTTGACTTGCTGCTTTATGTGCTAACCCTAACATCATTTGAGTAGCTACTATAGTAATATCACTTCCAGTTTTTTCAATCTCAGCTTCATATAGAGGAATTTCATATGGCTCAACTGGCACTTCTCCTTTAACATTGTATAGCATTTTATGTTCTAAAAATAATACAGGATTATCGTTTTTTATAGCTGAAAGCAACATCCCTTTAGCTTCATAAGGTGTTGTTGGTGAAACTACTACAAGCCCAGGTGTATTCATAAACCATGACTCTGCACAAACTGAATGATGATATGCACAGCGTATACCACCTCCCTGTACAGCACGAACAGTAATTGGGCAATGTGCTTTTCCTTGGAACATAAAATTTAATTTTGCTGCATTATTTACAAGTTGGTCAAAACAAACTCCCAAAAAATCTGCAAACATTATCTCTGGAACTGGTCTTAGTCCACAAAGTGCTGCACCATTTGATAATCCCAATATAGCTGATTCTGATAAAGCTGTATCTTTTATTCTATTTGGCCACTTAGCCATTATTCCTTTAGTAATCCCAAAATCTCCACCCATTTTAGCTACATCTTCACCTAGTATAAAAACTCTATCATCATTTTCCATAGCTTGATGAAGTGCTTCATTTATTGCCATTCCATATGAAAGTTTTCTTCCCATTATCTTATCTCCACCTCTCTATCAACATATGTGTGTGTAACTGCATCTTTAATATCTGGTGATGGACTCTCCAATGAGAATCTCAGCATTTCTTGAACATCAGCCTCTATTTCTTCTTCTATTTGCTTAAGTGATTCATCTGACATACCTTCTCTTTCAATAAGTATCTTTCTAGTTAACTTGATTGGGTCTCTATCTTTCCAATACTTAACTTCTTCTTCAGGTCTATATGCTGCTGGGTCTCCTGCAAAATGACCTTGCCAGCGATAAGTGAGAAATTCTATTAAAGTTGGTCCTTCACCTTTTCTTGCCCTATCTGCTGCTATTTCCACTATCTCAATTACTGCTTCTACATCATTTCCATCTACCCTATAACTTGGAATCTCATACCCCTCTCCCCAAGTTTTTAATTCTTTTTGAGGATGTGAATCTGTATAGTGTGTAGATATAGCATATTGATTATTAAGTAGGCAATATATTATAGGAAGTTTCCATGTTGCTGCCATATTAAGACTTTCGTGGCAAGTTCCTTCTCCTAAAGTTCCATCTCCTAGAAATACTGCTGTAACATCATCTGTTTCTTTATACACAGATGCAAAAGCTGTACCAAGACAAGTTACCATAGTTGAACCCTGTATTCCATTAAACCCCATATTTCTACATTCAATATCATTTATATGCATTGAACCGCCTCTACCACCATTTATTCCTGTAGCCTTAGCAAAAATTTCTGCCATTACAAGTTTTGGGTCAGTACCACAAAGTGCTATAGTTCCATGACCTCTATGGTCTGGAAATTTATAATCTGTTTTTCTAAGTGCATCAACTATGCCTGCTTGACAAGCTTCTTGCCCTATACTTAAATGAACAAATCCTGGTATTGTTCCATTGGCAGCATATACTTCTATTACTTCTTCAAATCTGCGAATCATAACCATGTCACGGTATAATTTTTCTAATCTTAACTTACCTAATGCCATCTTATCTCCCCCTGAATCAATAAATTTTTAAGTTGTTTATTTTAAGAAACTTTTTTCAAGTACTGAGTAATTTATTTCTCCTGCCGAAAATGATTTCCCAGTATTTATATTATGTATCTGTATTTTGCCTATTGAGTGTACATCATGGTCTACATAGAAAAAGTCTCTTCCTGCCTTCTCAAATACATCTTCAAACAACTCTCCATAATTTGGAGACGAAGTTTTCCCTGCCAACTGGTGTATAGTTTTTGCAATAGCAGTATCAGTCGAATCCACCCAAAACTCAGTTTCACTACCATAAATCAATGCATCATTTATTCTTCCCATAGTCTTAAGTTCATCTTTTAATACAGGTGCGATTGGTGCTTTTCCTCTAGCAAGTACAATTTGACCTGCATCAAAGTTTTTTTCAAACATCTTATGGCATACTTGCTCAATAATTCTTGCTGACACTTGCATTGATGCTACAATACATGTACTTGGTGAAATTAATATATATGTGTCTTCTGGTTTTACTTTACAAGCATTTGCAACCTCTAAGACCGTTTCATCATTAGGATATTTTATATCTTGGATACATAGGACTGCCTCATGATAAGTGTCTTTATATGGAGTCATTTCAAAATACCAGTCTGATTTAACTCTTGCTAAAGCTCTTGCTGGTCCTGACCCAATAGTTGCAAATTCACCTTCTCCAAGTTTCCATCCAGCAATCTGTGAACCCATACATGCAATCAATGGTTTATCTATAAATACTTCAACTGCTGAGAAAGAATATTCATCATTTAATTTAAAATCTCCTAATGATACTGTTCCTAGGTCGCCTATAGAAGCCCTAGTAAATAAAACACCTGCTTTCCAGCTTCCACTACAATTTAATCCCATATCAATTATAGTTGCTCCACAATCCATCTTAACAACTTCACACCCTAATGCTTCTGCATCTTCCAGTATCTCTCTTACTACCACCATAGCTTTCTTGTTTAAACTTATCATCTTTATACCTCTCAATATATATTTTATTTATGCCTTCTTCCCACATACATCAATTGCAGCTCCCATTATTGGACTTGCTTCATCAGATGCTAAGAAAGTTACAACTTTTGATACTTCTTCCACTTGCAACATTTCTTCAAGTGGTATCGTAACTGCATCATCATAGTCAAATCTTTTTCTTGTATATTCAGTATTAGTCATACCTAAATATATTGCATTTACATTGATTCCATACTCTTTTACTTCTTCTGATAAAGTTTGAGTAAAACTTACCATCCCACCTTTAGAAGCAGCATATGCCCCAAAACCCGGAAAAAAATGTTTTGCTGCTGTAGAACTAATATTTATTATTTTTCCATACTTTTTATCAATCATTGTTCTAAGAACAGCCTTAGTACAATAAAAAGTTCCACTTAAATTAGTCTTTATCTGAGCATCCCAATCTTCAATTGTAGTATCAACTACTGGAGCTGATTTATGGAGAGCTACATTATTAATCAATACATCTACACGCTCAAATTTATCTATTACTTCACTAAAACAAACTTCTACTTCTTCTGGTTTGCTTACATCACAAACTGAAACAAAGGCTTTACCACCAGATTTAATGATTCTTTCTGCAACATTATCCAATTTACTTTTAGTTCTACCAATTAAGACTACTGTTGCTCCTTCAATAGCAAAATCTAAAGCAAATCCTGCTCCTAATCCTTGCCCTCCTCCTGTTATCACAACAACCTTATCTTTAAATCTTAAATTCACAATCCATCACATCCTCTACATTCTTATAATTCAAACTTATATTTAGAAAAATATCTTACATTACAATATCTAAAGTATTTTAAATAAATATCTTTTTACTTTGTATAACTAATTTCTTTTGTATAAAACAACATTAAATATTTATATTATCCATTAAAATATTTTTCTTTAATGGCAAACTATAAAAATCACAGTTTAACGCATTTGCTACTGCATTTGCTACTGCTGGTGCTGATGGTACAACAGAACATTCACCTATACTCTTAGCTCCAAATGGACCTCCAGGTTCTCCACATTCTATCATTCCAACTTTTATTTGTGGCATTTCACTAGCCTTTATCATATGATACGAGCGAAATGAATTAGCTTTTATTCTTCCTCTATTATCAAACTCAAGCGCTTCAGTTAACGCATATCCTATTCCCATTTGAATTGCTCCTTCAATCTGACCTTCTACAGACATTGGGTTCAAAGCTTTACCCACATCATGTACTGCAACATATTCTAAAACTCTTACACTTGCCAGTTTAGTATCAACCTCAACTTTAGCAAAATGTACACCATATGAACTTGCTCCAGTTTGAGATGCAAAAGTTTCAGCTCCTATAATCTCTCTTAAACTTACCCTTTGAGCATGTATCATGACATCGCATAAAGTGGCTTGTTTGTTGTTATTTTTGATAGAATAAACTCTATCGTCCTTAAATTCTATATATTCTTCATCCTCTTTTAAGAGTTGGGATGCTTCTTTTAAAAGCTCTTTTTTTACTGAGTTTGCTACTTTTAAAGCTGCATTTCCGGATACAAAAACTCCTCTACTTGCGTAATCTCCTAAATTCCATGGTGATGCTTCTGTATCTGCCTGTATACATTCTATTTTTTCCTGGCTTATTCCAAGTACTTCAGATATAATTTGTACCTGCACACTTACAGATGCATTTCCCATATCATGAGTACCTGTATATAATACAGCTGAACCATCTTCATTCATTTTCAACATTAAAGCTGTTATATCTCTATGTGCCCCAAAGCATCCATTTCCATGTGAACCAACTGCCATACCTACACCAATTAAAAACCTACCATTTGATTCATTTTGCTGTCTTATTTGTTTTTTCCAGTCAAACATTTCAGCACCTTTTTTTATACAGTCTATTGGTCTTGGATTACCATGAGGACTTTTAAATCGTTGGTCTATTCCATCTGGTTCAACTAAGTTCTTAAGCTGTAAATCTAAAATATCCATATTTAGTTTTTTTGCAATTTTATTTAGTTGGGATTGTTGTGCAAAAAAAGCTTGTGGAGAACCATATCCTCTCATTGCTCCTGCAATTGGTGTGTTTGTATACACTGGTATTCCTGTATATCTCATATTTTCAATCTTATATGATTTAAATACTTTATGACTCATTGCTCCAATTACATTTAAAGCACTTGATGCATATGCTCCTGTATTTGTTAGAACTTTCATATCTTGTGCTACAATTCGACCATCTTTCATAACACCTGTTTTTAGATATACAACTGCACCATGTCTAGTTCTTGTTGAAGCAATAGTTTCTCTCCTGTTAAGTTCTAGTTTAACTGGCCTACCTGATAGTTTTGCTAATAATGCTACAATTGGCTCAATTGTAATCTCTAATTTACCTCCAAAAGCTCCTCCAATAGCTGGACTTACTAGTCTAACTTTATTCATTGGTACTTCAAATAACTTAGATAAGATTATCCTAAAGCCAAAAGTATTTTGATTAGGACTATAAACAGTAAGTTTTCCATTGTAATCATAATCTACAATAGCCACATGAGTTTCTATTGCACCATGATGTATAGCTGGAAGTGTATACTTATCTTCAAAAATATAATCAGCTTTTTTCATAGCTTCTTCAATATTTCCACACTGTTGTACACTTACTGCAAGCTTGTTTCCACCTTTATGGATTGGATATGCACCCTCTTGTATTGCTTCTTCTGGATTAAATACTGATGGTAATTCTTCGTATTCAACCTCAATAAGCTTCAATGCTTTTTCAGCAGTTTGTAAATCTTCAGCTGCAACAGCTGCAACTTTATCACCAACAAAACGAACAGTATCATCAAAGATATGTTCAACCTCTGGCAACTCATGTTCATAAAATCTCATGGCACTATTAAAGGCTTTTTGAGGTGAGTTTTTATAAGTGGCTATGGCTTTTACACCTTCTAATTTTTCAGCTTTTGATGTGTCTATTTTTTTAATTTTTGCATGCGCTATAGGGCTGAATAAAACCTTAGCATAAAGCATATTTGGAATTTTCATATCCGCAGTATATTTAAGTTGGCCAGTAGCTTTAAGTACAGCATCTCTTATTGGGACTCTCTCACCAATAATTTTAAATTTATTACTCACAGGTTATACCCCCCATCCTTTTTGCTGATAAAAGTATAGCCTCAACAATTTTTACATATCCTGTACATCTGCAAAGATTGTTATCTATAGACTTTCTAACATCTTCCTCAGAAGGATTTGGATTTTTGCCTAGTAAGGCTTTTGCCGACATTATCATCCCTGGAGTGCAATATCCACATTGAACAGCTCCACAATCAATAAATGCTTGTTGAATTGGATGTATATTGATTCCATCTGACAACCCTTCAATTGTCAATATCTTTTTCCCAACTGCGTTTCTTGCTAGAATCAGACATGAATTAACTGCTTCTCCATCTAAAATTATTTTACAAGCTCCACAATCACCAGTACTACATCCACACTTACTTCCAGTTAAATTAAACACTTCTCTTAAAACATAAAGTAAAGTCCAGCTTTTTTTTATACTCACCTTTCTCAATCTGCCATTTATATCAAGTTCAATAACATCTATAATCTCCACCTTCTCCCCACATAATTTAAATTTTAATATTTTCTATGAAATTTAATCTTTGATTAATTTATCCAAGTTATTTACTCTCCTTTGACAAGTAAAATCCATAATTACTGTTAAAAAAGGAGGGGCAAGGCGCTCCTCCTGGATATCCTTTCAGATTATACTTTTATTAAAATGAGTATCATATCTTTTGATTATTTAGTTTTTTAAGGTTTTTGGGTAAAAAAAATAGAAGCAAGGCGCTCCTTCTTGGATATCCTTTCAGATTATATTCTGCTCAAATGCAAGCTATTAGGTTTCCTTCAAAGTTCAATTCTATTTTTGGTAAAAAAAATAGAAGCAAGGCGCTCCTTCTTGGATATCCTTTAGAATTACATTCTCTAAGCTTTACAACTTACTTTACTTTCCACTACATCTTCTTTTTCCTTAGGCAATACAATATTTAGTATTAAAGATAATAAAGCTGTTCCAGATATACCAGTCATTAAAGTGACTACAATGCTTGGTAAAAATGCTAATGCAGCTTGATTAAAATAACCACCCATACCAATGCCCAATGAGACTGCTAAAATTGTTATATTACGATTTGTCATCTTTCCCATTCCAATAACCTTAATACCTGATGATGCAATTGTTCCAAACATCATAACTAATGTTCCTCCAATAACTGGGTCTGGTGTTAAAGCTAATATCTGGGCAAACTTTGGGAAAAATGCTAATACGCCTAACATTACTCCTCCAAGTGCTACTATGTACCTACTTGCAACTCCTGTCATACAAATTATTCCTATGTTTGGACTACCTGATATAACTGGAAGCCCATTAAACAAAGCTGCAAAACAACTTCCAACTCCATCTGCTCTCACAGCTCTCATCAATTCTTTTTGTGTAGGTAGACGGTTTTCAACAGAACTGACAACACCTGTCGTATCTCCTATTATTTCCATAACTGTAACAATATGAATTGTACATATGGTTATAATAGCTCCCAAGTTGAACTCCAATCCCCAGTATATAGGTTTTGGCATTGCAAACCAATTTGCTTGTGCCATACTAGAAAAGTCAACCATACCAAATATTATTGCTACTACATACCCTATTACTATTGAAATTATTATGGATGCTACTTTTAGAAAACCTTTTCCAAATTGATTTAAAATGAGTGTTAATAATAATGTGAATATAGCTAAAGAAAAATTAGCAACTACATTAGGTCCATGAGCATCAAAAGATACTGCGTAGTCAAATGAAGAACTCATAAGTGATAACCCTACTGCCAAAACAACACTTCCTGTAACAGTAGGTGTAAAATATTTATGTAAATATTTTACTGCAAGAGGTCCTACTAAAGTTAAAACTAGACTTCCTACAAGTACTGCTCCAAAAGCTCCAGCAATACCAACATCATTATTTGTACTTAAGGCAATTAATGGTGCTACAAAGGTGAAACTTCCACCAGTAACAATTGGCAACCGTGACCCTATTGGTCCAATTCCCATAGATTGCAGTATGGTGCTCACTCCTGCAATCAACATCGAACATTGAATCAAAAATGCAGTCTCACTTAGTGAGAGACCCATGCCCACAGCTACTAAAATAGCACCTGACATAGTACCTGCAAAAGCAGAAAAAACATGTTGCATACTAAGCGGTATTGCTGTTAGAAGCTTTGGCTTGTCATTAAATCCATACTTGTAATTTTCCATATCTTACCCCTTATCGCTCCCGCCATTGCCGCCAAATGTATGGAGCTATGTAATAAATTATTAGTAACCTTAAAAGTTAGAGCCTAATAAATATTGCACAGTTACATTATGAAGTTTTAGTAATACATTTTGAAATTAGAAAAGCTCTAATTTAAGGAATGGCGGAGGATTAGTTACTAAAAAAATAAAACGTTTGCTTTTAGCATCATTTTTATTTTTTGTAAGCTAGGTAATTAATCCGATTTTTAATTGTATTATACAGTCACGATTTTATACTGTCAAGATTATTCTGACAATTTAATTTTAGTTTTATTTAGAATTATTAAAGTAAAAATAATAATCAATTTGTAGAATAAAATCAGTATTAAAATACTTTAATTTTCAAATTTTTGTTATTTTATTATCGAAATTCAGTTTAATATTTATTTCTATAAAATATATACAACTTCTTATTTTAGCCATATAACACTATTTCAGTAAATATAATAAATAAAGATATATATAATAATCATAAAAATTTTAATTATTGGATAAATATAAATATTTTATTGTTTATTTAATTAAATCAGACATAGTATATACATTTTATAATACAATATTATTTTAATATATATAAAAAAAATAATTATTTTTTATTATTTTCTCATTCTCTGATATTTAAATTCTCTTCTATTAGATATTTTTTTAACATTTTTTCATAAAAAGTTTATCTTTACATACTTACAAAAAATTTATTTTTCAAAATTATAACCATTTATTTTCCCAATTTTTCTACATATTTCAATAAATAAAAATCTTAATTTTTTATTATAAAAGTAAATTATTTTTTGTACATTTCTTATTACTCATGCTTTTTATTATTGCTATAAATTAATATCTATTACTATTACGAGAAAAAACGAAGAGTGATTTTTATTTAAATAATATTCAAACTTCGTTTTTTCTTACTAGCTATTTATTTAATTTCTAAATTTCTATTATTTTTTAATACTTTATCTTTTTAATAATCTATCTTTTTAATAATCTATCTTTTTAATACTTCACCACATGGATTTTTAGTAACTTTACCTTCTTCTAATGCAATTTTTCCATTTACAATTACATATTCAACACCTTTGGCTAATAACTGTGGATTTGAGAAGTCAATCTCTTCAGACCTAGGATAGCCGTAGTTTTCCATATCAATAACCGCTATATCAGCTATTTTACCCTCTTTAAGTATACCTCTATCCTTTATTTTAAACTGGTTAGCTGGTAATGAAGTTACCCTTCTTACTACTTCTTCCAATCTTACACCTGATTTTTTATACATATCAAAGAAAATTGGAAATGCCCCTCTTCTTTGAAGCTCAAACCATGACATATCTCCACCTACACTAAACAAACAATCTGAACCAACCATAACAAATGGATTATTTATTATCTTTTTATCATGTAATTTATCAGGAAAATCTCCCCTGTACATTCCTCCTAGACAAAATATAAGTTCTTCATCTCCATATAAAAGTAAATCTAGTAATAACTTATTCTCATCTATACCTTTTTGCATAGCTATTTCACGTATTGATTTCTTTTCCATATCAATATCATTGGTATTTAGAAGTATTATACTTCCTCTATCTCCAAGTATAAATGCCTCTTTTAATATCAAAGCTCTTCCTTCTTCATTACTAAGAGCATCCATAACTCCATCCATACCTAATTCAAACAAACTAGATGATATTGCCATAATAAATTGAAGTACTCTTTTTTTCTTCATACAATGTCCAGAACTTCTTGGTACTGTATCAACCATTATATCAACACCATTGTATCTAGCTTTTAATATCTCATCAAAGGCTTCTATTTCAACTGGACTTAAATGTGATACTTGAACTCTAGCACCACTTTTTTGACCTACCTCTATAGTTTCTTTTACTGCATTATATCTTCCTATGTAATCTCTAATATGGGATGTATATATACCATCATGTTCCTTAATTAACTTTGCAATATCAACAAGTTCATCAATATCAGCATACTTACTTGGTATATATGCCAATCCAGTAGATATTCCAAAAGCACCACTTTTCATGCCATCATTTATTATATCTGTAATTTCATTTTTTTCTTTTTTTGTAGGAGGTCTATCTTTAGACCCTCCCATAACACTCCATCTTATAGTCCCATGACCCAATAAAAATCCCATATTAATAGCTATTCCACTCTTAGATATAAGGTCACAATATTCTATAAAACTATCCCAATGCTTATTTTTATCTATAAGATACTTTTTTTCTTCTTCAAGTAATAGACCATTTTTATACATATATTCATATATATTTTCAGAAGAATATGGTGTTATAGAGTGACCACAATTACCATTTATAGTTGTTGTAACACCTTGTTTTAGGAATTTTTCAAATTTACCATCTAGTATTGCTACTATTTCTTCATGAACATGAGGGTCAATAAATCCAGGTGTTACAACTTTTTTATGACAATCTATCATTTTATTTGTATCATCATTTATCTCAGAATCTATTCTTACTATTAAATTATTTTTTATAGCTATATCTCCATAAAAACCATTTTCTCCAGTACCATCTACTATAAATCCATTTTTTAAAACTAAATCATATGCCACATTATTCACCTCTTAAAATATAATTTTATTGCAGTAGCCTTTACTATAATTCTTTATATTTTAAACTTTTTACTTCTTTAATTTTACTAGTCTCTAAGTTTATCTTTATGCATAATTCTTGCAATCAATATAGTACCAAATACACATATAAGAACTACTAAAGATTGTGGTATTATACCTTGCTTTGATAATATAATAGTCAATACAGCTATTACAATTGCTACTAATCCTAGTTTTTTATCTTGTAAAAAAACTTGTCCAAACACTGACCCAAATAGAGCTGGTAAGATTAAATTCAATTTTTCTACTACTTCAGGTGGTATTTTAGACAACACACTTCCTCCTAAAATTACTCCAAAAGTCAAAATACTTATATTTACTAGAATAGATACAGCTATTCCTATAGTAGATATTATTGAACCTTCTTCTGTTCCAGATTCAACTTCTGCTGCTTTTTGAGCTGCTATTGAACATGGCAGTCTCATATTAGATATATTTCCAGAAAGAAAACTCATATAAGTTCCTGGTATCCCTAAAATTGGTGAATAAGAAACTGGCTCTATTATGTAGTTTGGTGCGCTCATACTAACTATTGCCATTGTACTTGCTAATAATGCTGATATTGGAGGCATAAGACCAAATCCAAAACTTAAAATTATTCCAGGAACTAATGCTTCTATAATACCTAAAGATAATGTCAATCTACCATACCTTATCATAAAAGGTAAGTACTCTTCATTGTATATAGATTTTACTTTACTCATAAAACTCCCCCCTTATATTATTGAACCTATTATCATCCCACTAAACATTGATATTGTAAGACCCCACTCTCTCAGCCATTTTATATTTTTCTTTTTTTCAATCATACAAAGTATTACCATTATTATCATTCCACTTATACATGCAATTGTTCCATTGTCAAAACGCAACACTCTATCAGCATTTAGGTATGCAAATGAACCTAACATTGCTCCTACAGATATTATTGGTATAAATGATTTCTTACCACTAGAAATAACATTCGTTATTTTATCTAACTTATGCCCAAACAATAATGTAAATATTATCCACCCTAAAGAACCTAATATCATAGTCCAAACTGCATTTGTAAATGCTACTTTTGTCATCTCAGGAGAACCCAAAGTTATCCCTAACGCATCTGTTCCAAACCCAGCTGACATAGATTCAAAAATTACAGAACCTATAAATGATAATCTCATCCATGCTATAGGTCCACCCATAGTTACTATAAGTGAAACCATCCCAGCAAATATAGTCATTGATGGGCCTATAGCTGAAATAGCACTACTCTTAATAGCTGATTTTATTTGCTTATCAGTTATTCCCATCGTCTTCCCAACTTTACAAGATTTTATAGCAAATACAAGAGATTGTACTACTACTATTGATACAGCTACTGTACTTGCTATCCACAAAAGTGGATGATTGGCTAATTTTAAATAATCCATTGCAAAAAACCTCCCTATAAATCCTCAAATTTTATTAAAACATTTAAGCCTTATTTCCAAACCTTATTCAATACTCTAAGTATGTTTCCACCCAACACCTTTTCTATTTCCTCATCACTATATCCATGTTTTACTAAATATCTGACAATATTTTTTGAAGTTTCAGTTGGATTTTCAAGACCTTTTACATACTCTACTTTAGGATGCTCCTTTGTCCCAGTTATTTTTTTAATATCAAATTTAGCAGCTAACACTGAATGTAATTTAACATGGTCACCGTATACTGTATCTGGTCCAAAAGCCACATGGTCTATCCCTACTAGATTTTTAATATACTCAAAATGTTCCATAAATGACTCTATTGAATGTTCTTTGTTTTTTTCAGTTATTGTAGTATGTGGTGCTGCTTCTACACCTATAACCCCACCCTTTTTCGCACATGCTATTAGTACTTCATCTGGCGTTAATCTATTTGTGTTCCACAGACTTCTTGCCCCAACATGACTCAATATTATTGGGTCCTTACTGTGTTCTATAACATCAAGTGTCGTTTGAACTCCAACATGAGAGCAATCTATTGCCATTCCAATCTTATTCATTCTTTCAACAGCTTTTCTACCAAAATTCGTAAGTCCACCATCTTTTTCTTCTTTCAATCCTGAACCCAATGCATTAGATTCACTATATGTTATACCCATTAACCTTATGCCAAATCCATACAAAATATCTATTCTATCAAGTTCATTTTCTATTGGTGCAGCTCCTTCTAAAGTAGGTATCAAGGCCACTTTTCCTTCTTTTTTTGCTCTGTATATATCTTCTACTTTTTCACACTTTATAACAAAATCTTGGTGTGCTAAGTCACATAATCTCATACCTAAATCTATTAATATATCATCCCACTTCCATCCTGAGCTTGATGTTATTGTACATACACCATCCATTAAATTATCAAATATAGCATCGTAATATCCTCTTGATAATGCTTCATAAGCACATCTTTGTTTACCCTCTCTATTGTATTCAAATATATCTCTTTCTAAGTGTTCTGGAAATAAAACTGGATGTTCATGTAGTGATATAAATATTTTGTCATCCACTATATTTTTAACCTTAGCTTCTTGAATATCATCTAACTCGATAAGGTATTCTTTTACTCTCTTATCTCCTTTACACATCTCAATAGATGAGATATCTTTTCCCTTTTCTAAATAACTATAAGCTTCATAGCCTTTATAAGCTGACTTCATAACAATATCCTCCAAATTCTACAGTTTTTTATATTTTCACTATGTAGCAATTGATATGCCAAAATATAAATTTTAATTGCATACTAAATCTTTCAAAAATAAAAACAGTAGTAAAGTGATGATTTACTACTGTTTATTAGAAATAATATTTTTTATTTTTAATTTAATATTTTTAAAATTATCTCAATATTTAAAATAATTTTAATTATTTAAGATTATTATAGGGAGTTTTTAGGGGATTTTACATTTATATACCCCTATATTTCCCCCTTAAATTTTATATATGATATAAAATTCTTTCCTTCATCAGTTATAAAACTCCCTTGTTTTTTTACTCCAGATGACAGCAATCCATGATTTTTTAATTTATCTATTCTTTTTCTAATTTGGTCTACACTTAATGTCATACTTTTTTCTTTTAAGATTTCTTGTAATTTATTTCTTCCTAATGATATATTTTTATTATTCCAAGTTTCTATACTCATCAATATACAAATACTTTCATTAAAGAAATTTGATTGTTTGAAATCCAATATAATTGAATCAAAGTTTTCATTAACTAAAGTATTGTTATTTTCAAATTTAAATTGTTCCGGCAAATGCTCATAGTCTACTCTATCTTCCTCCACTATAGTGTCAATATAATAAATCAAATTCTTAAGCTCCCTTACATTACCTGGCCACTCATACAATTTTAATACTTGCATTGATTTTTCTGTAAAACATTTATTACTATTTATTTCATCCAAAAAATACTTACTTATAAGAGGTATATCTTCCTTACGCTCTCTAAGCCTTGGTATTTCTATATGTAATACATTAATCCTATAATACAAATCTTCCCTAAAAGAACCTTCTTTAATTTTTTTCTTTAAATCCTTATTTGTAGCAGCTATAATCCTAACATCTACTGGTATAATTTTACTTCCACCCATTCTCATAACTTCTTTTTCTTGTAAAACTCTCAACAATCTTTGCTGTACCTCTAGAGATATATCACCTATCTCATCTAAAAAAATTGTTCCTGTATGCGCTCTTTCAAATATCCCTATTTTTCCGCCTTTTATCGCACCTGTGAAACTTCCTTCTTCATAGCCAAAAAGCTCACTTTCAATAAGTGTATCTGACAAAGAAGATAGATTAACTGCAACAAATGGCTTGTCTTTTCTTAGAGATTCATTATGTATTGCCTGAGCAAATATTTCCTTTCCTGTTCCATTTTCTCCAAGTATCAACACAGAAAAATCTGTAGATGCTATCTTTCTTGCGATATTAATTTTTTCTTTTATTATTTTAGTCTCACCTACAACATTCTCAAATGTGTACTTTGATACAAATCCCTTTGTATGAAATTTATTTTGAATCTTATCCTCAAGCATCTGAATTGCACTTATATCTTTAATGCTTATAATACTTTTTATTCGCTCATTATTTTCATACACATTTACTTTATTAATTATGAGTTTTTTGTTATTTAGGCTTACTACTTCATCACTGACTTCATCCTCTTGAAAAAATATTTTTTTGATAATTTTATCACTAAATAAATCCATAAAATTATTAGATATAATCTGATTTTGGTCTACTCCAACTAGATTAGAAAATACTTTATTGCAATATATAAACTTCCCTAATTTATCAATAGAAGCAATCCCTTCATCGATAATCTCCAAAAAACTCTTCATAGTTTTATTCATAGTTGTATAGTATCTATATCCACTTACTGTGTCTTCATTATATTTTTCTTTGATAATATGTAATTTATCTATAGATATATTAAGTTTTGTAAAGATTTCTATAACTGTATTTATATCTATTATTTTAGCACCTATATCTATTATTTGCTTTAAGTTCTGTGGTACTCTATTTCTACTTCCTGTAATAATTCCAATCTCACATTTAGACTTATCACATCCTGGATAATATGGTATTAAATTAATATGAATTAATCCTAATTTTCTAATTATCTTGGCTGTTTCATCTGCTGACTCTTTATAATCATCTATAACCATAACTTCAGAATCATTTTCTATACTTATTATCTGGTTTATATTTTCAATATTTATTGTACGATGTACTATTACAATAGGTATATTTTTATCGATATTATTGTGTATATGCTCTTTTATCTCATTATCTGAACACACTATAAGTTCATACTTTAATAGTTCAATATTTATGCTATCCATATAGACTAAATTATCTATATTACAAAATTCTCCAAATATATTTTCTAATTGTTTTGAGATATCTATATTTATTTTGTCATCAGTTGATACAAATAAAATATTATGTTTTTTCATACCATCACCTCCTGTTTAGTTAATATAGAAACTAATAATTTGGTCTATTGTAGCACTTTTTAAAAAAATTTTAAATCTTAAAAATCATATTTTATACTATTTGGTAATATTTTCTACTCAAAAATAAAATGGTATAGAATTTAATCTATACCATTTTATATAATATCACCATATTTTTAATTATTAATAAGATATTTCTATTCCTCTAAAAACTGCAAGAATTCTTGATTAAATAGTTTAAGTTCATCATAGAATATTGCATGACCGCTATACTCAAAAGTATATAAAGTTGAATCCTCTATTTTTTCATTCATAAAAACTGCAAATTCATATGGGCATACTTGGTCTAATTTCCCATGAAATATACCAGTAGGCACTCTTACACATTTTAAATCATTAAACAATTTTTCATCTCTTAAAGATACAGCTGTTCCAATAGTTCCAATACCTGATGCACTAAAACCAATGTCGTTAAACCACCTTCTAAAGCTTTCTGATGGATTCGATGCAAATACTTTTTCTCCAAAATTACTTACCATTTCTGGTCTATCAGTACATGCCTGAGCTATCAGTTTATTAACATCCTCACGTGTCATACCATATGGAAACTCTGGAGGTCTTTGTACAAACGATGGTGCAGCAGCAGCAAGTAATGCTAATTTTGATACTCCATAGCCATGAAACAGACTCATATATCTAAGTACAATTGCTCCTCCCATTGAAAAACCAACAAGGGTAAAATCTCTTAATCCAATGGCATGTACCACCTTATAAATATCATCTGCTAATTGACTATAATTATACCCTCCTGATGTTGCAGCAGACTTACCAAACCCTCTTAAATCAATTGAAACGGTTCTATATCCGAGTTTTGGTAATATATTTGTTTGATATTCAAATATCTTATGTCCTAATGGCCAGCCATGTATAAAAAGTACTGTTTTTTTAGCACTCGGATTTAAATCATAAACTGCTATATTTATATCATTTACATATACATAATACATATCAATAGCAACTCCCTTCAAGAAAATGTATGATAGTCATTTTATATATATGAATAAAATGATGAATAAATAAACTTTCGAGTTTATCTGCAATACTTTTCTATTGCTTTTTTAAACAAACCTACATGGACCTTTTCATCTAAAATTATTCTATTTAATATAGCTTTTATATAAGGGTCTTCAATAATACTTATATCCTTGTAATAATTCTCAATAGCCACATACTCTAAATGTAAATCCGATTTTAATCTACTACAAATAGAATCTCCATAAAATACAAAACCACCATTCCAATATGCACCACAAGAACTTGTCGAACCTCTATATATAGGATTTCCACCCAATAATCTTATAGTCTTTGCTAATATCTCCATATGTAACATTTCTGTTATAGATATATTTATCCACATTTCACTCAGTTCTCTATAATTTTCATCTAAATCAAAGTCATGGTATAAGTACTGGGTTACACTTGTAAATTCACTCGCTACACCAGAATAATCATCCATTAATAGCTCTGCATAATACTTATTCGGCCCTAAAACTTTTATTTCTGGATACGGCTCATCACTTGAGTAGCCCTTTCTCTTGTGCATATCGTAATGTGCATCACTCATAATACATCCTCCTTTAAAATTAGCATATGATATTAATTGTATTCATCAAAGCTTTGACATATAACTTTATTAGGATAGTTAGGGTTTAATAAATAACTTAAATTAATAAAAAATCCATGCTAATAAAAATTAACATGGATTTATATTTACCTTTATATTTGTGCAATTATTTTCTGTATCTATTCATCTTTTCCTGCTACTGATAACTCTTTAATAACAACTGAAGGTGAACCTATACTACTCATTGGAAATTCTAAATCGTCTCCTATAACTTCAATATCTTTTAATAAATCGAAGTAATTACCAGCTACTGTAATTTGCTCTACTGGAAATGCTTTTTTACCATCTTTAATATAAAAACCTTTAGCTGCTAAAGAAAAATCTCCTGTTACTGAATTTGCCCCTGAATGAAGACCTGCAAAACTAGTAACCATCAATCCTTCACCTATATCCTTCATAATTTCATCTAGAGATTTATCTCCTTTCTCTATATAAAAATTAGTGGGATATATGCTTATAGGTGATGAATACGAAGATTTTATTCCATTTCCTGTAGTCTTTATATTTGCCTTATTGGCTGTCTTTAAGTTATGAAGTAAAGTTATAAGCTTTCCATTTGAAACAACTTCTTTTTTAAATGTAGCTACTCCCTCATCATCGAAAGGAGTAGATGCCATACCATTTTCTAAAAGTGGGTCATCAACTATTGTAACTATAGGAGATGCTATCATATCTCCCTCTCTATCTTTCAACAAAGATAATCCTTTTTGGGCTGAATCAGCATTAAATATTCCAGAAAATGTACTAAGTAAAGATACCATTGCTTCATTAAACAATATAGTTTTATATTTGCCTGATGGTATACTCTTTCCACCTATTTTAGATAAAGCATTTTCAACTCCAAGCTTTGCTATCTCACAAGGCTTTATTTCTTCAATAGAATTTGCTATATTATATCCCACTCCATCATACTTTTGTCCATTGTCTTCTATGATAGGAACTACAAACCCTATAAGCATATTAGTTTTATTACTTAAATCAAGACCTTTAGTATTATATATACCATTACTTGATACAGAATAAGATATAGTGCATCTAGATAAATTTACTACCTTATCTGAATAAGCTTTAGTCTCTCTTTCCATTTCTAGAGCTAAATCAATCAACTTATCTGCTTCTAAATTTTCTAACTCTTTAGAATAAGTCTTTACATCATTATAGTGCTTATCGCCTTCATATATAAATTGTACATCTTCATTTTCGATAGCTCTTACCCCATCTTTTACATTTTTTATCAACATATCAACAGCTTTATCATCTAAAATTTCTGTATAAGAATAACCTACCTTTCCATTTACCTTACCTCTAAAAGATAAACCAAAAGACTTATCAAGATTGTATTTCTCAACTTCTCCTTCATATATATTTATACTTAAATTTTCCCCTGTGGAATAATACACTTCACACTCTTCAAATCCTTCACTTAGAGCTTTTTTAAATAATATATCCTTAAAACTTTTAAGTTCCATAATTATCCCTCCTATCTTCCACCTACAGTAATTTCTTTTACCCTTATCATAGGCTGACCTACATTAGTTGGTATACTTCCTGATGATGAACCACACATACCCTGAGCTTGTTTTAAGTTATCACCAACCATATCTATATTCATAAGTACATCGCTACCTTTTCCAATTAAACTAGCACCTCTAACTGGCTCTTGTATTTCTCCATTTTTTATCAAGTAACCTTCTGAAACTGCAAAATTAAACTCTCCTGTTACAGGATTTACAGACCCACCACCCATTTTTTTAGCATAAAGTCCATCTGATATTGACTTTATAATATCTTCTGGTTTATCTTCTCCAGCAGCAATATAAGTATTAGTCATTCTCGAAGTAGGAGCAAATTTATAACTCTGTCTACGAGAACTTCCTGTAGGATTCATTCCCATTCGTCTACCATTAAGTTTGTCTATCATATAAGACTTCAAAATCCCATTTTCAATCAGTATATTTTTTTGAGCTGGATTTCCCTCATCATCTATATTCATAGAGCCCCAGTAATTTGGTATTGTACCATCATCTATAGCTGTAATCTTCGTAGATGCAATTTGCTGACCTAATTTATCTGCAAATACGGAGTTTCCCTTTGCAACTGATGTAGCTTCTAAAGAATGTCCACAAGCTTCATGAAATATTACTCCACCAAAGCCATTATCTATTGCTACCATCATATTACCTGCTGGACAATTTTTAGCATGCAACATAGTATGTGCTACTCTAGCTGATTCTTTTGCATAGTATTCTGGGTCTATATCTTCAAATATTTCAAATCCTTTACAACCTCCAGGTCCTTCAAATCCAGTTTGATTTTCATTACCTTTAGATGCAATTGAACTTATTCCCAGTCTGGTTCTTATTCTTCTATCTTCAACATATATACCTTCAGTGTTTGCAATTAATATTTTTTGGTCTTTATCTGAATAGCTAACACTTACTTGAGATATATCACTACTAAATTCTTTTGCACTCTTATATGCAACCTTCATAACATTTACTTTATCTCTATTACCTATTGAATTTGGATAAATTTTTATATTATGTATGTTATTTATTTTAATACTGTCATTTAATATTACACTTTTTCCATCTTCCAATTTACCTAATGCAACAGCAGCTTTATACGCTACATCCAACAAACTATTTAATGAATTGTCACTTGTATAAGCATATATACTCTTTAACCCTTTAAATATTCTTATTCCTATACCATAGGTTCTTCCACCTATTGCATTTTCTACTTTATTATCTATTAAGCCAATAGAATTATTTATAGTGTCTTCTTCAAAAATCTCAGCAAAATCTCCTCCAGTAACTAGACACTTTTCTAATACCTTTGAAGCAATATCTTTTGAAAGCATAAATTTACCTCCTATTTTAAATTTTTATTTAACTTTTATTCAATCTTTTTTACTTGTTAATCATCATTATATACCAAATTGCTTATGAATATATTATACATATGTTTTACACTAAAATGTTATCACATTTTTATTTATACATACCCATTTATATAAGAAATTAAAATGTATAATATTATTTACTATAGAAAATAATACACTCATACATAATAAATTTTAGGAGTGAAATATATGAATCAAGAATATGTAAAAGGTAAACCTATTTTTACCAGTATAAATAAAATTCCAAGACAATTTCCATACCTTACTGATGATATTGATACAGATGTTATAATCGTTGGAGGCGGCGTAACAGGATGTATTTGTGCATACTATTTAGCTAAAAATAATATAAAATCAGTTATCCTTGAAAAAGGAAGGATTGCGCATGGAAGTACTAGTGTAACCACATCACTTTTACAGTATGAATTGGATGACAATTTGATAGATTTGACAGAAGTAATGACTCTAACTGATGCCTTAAAATCTTATAATCTTTGTGTATCAGCACTTGAAGAGTTAGATAAATTTATAGAATTGCATGGAAATAAGTGTGATTATGCAAAAAGAGATACTTTACTTTACACTGCCAATAAACTTGAAATAAAAGCTATAAAAGAAGAATATGATTTAAGAAAAGAAAATGGATTTGATGTTGAGTATATTGATGAATCTACAAATCCTTTTGGTTTTGATTTAAAGTCAGGATTGATAGCAAAAAATGGTGGACGAGAACTAGACCCATATAAATATAGTCAGCATCTCATTGATGTAAGTCTAAAAAAAGGTCTTGAAGTATATGAAAATACAGAAGTAAAAAAAATAGACTTTTCAAATGATAAAGTAACAGCTGAAGTGTCTTATGGTTATAAAGTTTATGGTAAAAAACTAATTGTGGCTACAGGATATAATACAAGTTTATTTACAAATAGAAATTTTGCAACTAAATCTAATACCTTTAATATAGCTACAAAACCACTTAAAGATATTGATTCTTGGAAAGACAATATTCTGATTAGAGACAATTGTGACCCATATAATTATCTAAGAACCACTAAGGATAATAGATTGATTATAGGTGGCGAAGATGTAGACTTTAGTGATATAGAAGATGAGGCTTTAGCAAATAAAAAATATGATATTTTAGAACAAAGGCTAAAGGGCATGTTTAAGGATATAAAAGATATACAAATTGAGTACAAGTATTGTGGTTGCTTTGCTTCTACTTTAGATAACTTAGGTTTTATTGGACCTGATAACAAAAACCATAACTTATGGTACTGTTTAGGCTATGGAGCTAATGGAATACTTTTTGCAATATTAGGAGGTATAATGCTTAGTAAGCTATACCTTGGAGAAGAAGATAAAAATATGAGATTATTTAAGGTAAATAGATTTGACAAATAGATGTTATTATATATTAAAAGACTGTACTAAAAAAACTTTAGAATTCTAAAATCTTATTTTTAGGCAGTCTTTTATAATAATTTATTTAAAAATACTTTATTTAGAATTAAATATAAAGTAAAATATTAAAATATCACTGATAAAATTTAGTTATGATAATAATCTTTAAGTTTATTTGATGAAATATGGAGGAATTATTATGAAAGAAATACTTGTTATTGCTCCTACTAAAGGAACCTATGAAAAATCGATTCACATAGTAAAAAAATATAAGTATACAAACATTGATGTTGTATTTGGTAATTTAAAAGAAGGAATACCACTCGCCGAAAAAAGTATTAACCATGGTACTAGAATTATCATAAGTAGAGGTGGAACTTACAATATGTTAAAAGAAACATATAACATACCTATAGTTGAGATTAAAGTAGATGCTTATGATATTATAGAAAGCTATAAGGAAGTTAAAAATTCAAATGAACCATTTGGGATAATTGGATTTAATAATGTTATATATGGCTTTGATATTATAGAAGAAATATTGAATAAGAAAATAACGATGATTGAAATTGAAAAGGAAGAAGAAATTTATGATGCTATAGAAAAATATAGAAAAAAAGGCATCAATACATATATAGGTGATACTACTGTTGCACATATTGTTGAAAGACTTAATTGTAAGGGAATATTAATTGAATCTAGAGAAGAAAACATACTTAGAGCCATTCAACAAGCTGAACAAATACTCGACGCAACTAAAGATGAGCAAAAAAGAAGATTACAGATAGAAGCTATGACAGATTTTGTACATGATGGAATAATAACAGTTGATAAAAATTTTAAAATCACATTATTTAATAAGAGTGCTGAAAAAATATTTGGTATAAAAAAAGAAAATGCACTTTATCATAATGTTATAGATGTTATTCCAAACACAGTTTTACCTCAAGTAGTTGAAACCATGGAACCACAAATTGGTGAAATACAGAATATAGGAAGTACAAAAATCATTACAAATAGAGTTCCAATTATCGTTGATGGTCAAATTCAAGGAGCAGTTTCTACATTTCAAGACAGTAAGGAAATAAGTTCATTTGAACATACAATAAGAAGAAGTCTATTAAACAAAGGTCTATCTGCTAAATACACATTTGATGATATAATCTATGCAAGTGAAAAAACAAAAGACTGTATAGAAGTTGCAAAAAAATATGCTTGCTATGATACTCCAATGATTATTACAGGGGAATCTGGTGTTGGTAAAGAGTTATTTTGTCAAAGTATTCATAATTATAGCAAACGTAAAAATGCTCCTTTTGTTGCTGTAAACTGTGCTGCAATACCTCCATCTTTAATAGAAAGTGAGTTCTTTGGATATGAGGAGGGCTCATTCACAGGAGCAAGAAAAAAAGGAAAAACAGGTGTATTTGAATTGGCACATGAAGGAACAATCTTTCTCGATGAAATAAGTGAAATTCCAATTGAACTTCAAGGAAGATTATTAAGAGTCTTGCAAGAAAAGCAAGTTATGAGAATTGGTGGTGATAAAGTTATTCCCATAGATGTAAAAATAATTTGTGCTTCAAATAAAGACTTAAAAGATATGATGCGTGACGGTTTATTTAGACGAGACCTTTACTTTAGAATAAATATATTAACATTGTATCTTCCTTCACTCAAGGAGAGAAAAGAAGACATCATAAAATTATCAGAATTTTTCATAAAAAAATATTCAGCTAAATACAATAAGATACCTTTAATTATCACTCCAAATATCAGACAAGCTCTTCTTGAAAAAGAATATGAAGGAAATATAAGAGAATTAGAAGGAATAATCGAGAGAGCTGTTATTATAGAATCATTTGATTCAATTTTATCAGAAAAATACAATAGTGAATATGCAAATACTATAAATGATACAGATAAGGCTGATTTTAAATGTAATAACTTAGACTTAAAAACACTAGAAAAGAAATATATCTATAAAGTCTATAATGAAAATAATAGAAACACTACAAAAACTTGTGAAATACTAAAAATCACTCGCTCCACCCTATGGAGAAAGTTAAAAGAAATTGAAAGTGATGTTTAAAAATAATACATATATAATATATCGAAACGTTTTATGTTTAATTTTAATACATAAAACGTTTCTTTATTTCTATTTAAAATTCTACTACATAATAAATAGATTATTTTTTTTTGCTACATTTTTCCATATAATTTTTTTAATCTAAGCAATCTACAGTATTTTATACGAATATTAAAAATACTTATAAAAATAAAAACTATATAACACCTCTATTGGCATAGTAATTGCTTTTAAGTACTTATATAAAAATTAAAAGGAGTGATACTAGATGCATATCTTAAAATCGGTGAAAAAGATACCAGGAGGACTTATGGTCTGTCCCCTGCTATTGGGAGCACTATTTAATACAGTATGTCCACAGGCTCTTGAAATTGGAGGATTTACAACTTCCTTATTTAAAACTGGTGCAATGAGTATACTTGCTCTATTTTGTCTATGTAATGGCGCTCAAATCAACATAAGACAAGCAGGCAAACCTTTGACTAAGGGCATAGTACTCACGGCAACAAAATTTGTAATTGGTGCAGTACTAGGTATTATTGTTAGTAAATTCATTGGGCCTAAAGGCATAATTGGTATTACACCTCTTGCTATAGTTGCTACTATGACTAATTCAAATGGAGGTCTATTTGCTGCTCTTGCTGGTGAATATGGAGATTCTACAGATGTTGGTGCTATATCTATCTTATCTCTAAATGATGGTCCATTTTTTACGATGCTTGCCTTTGGAGTAACTGGACTTGCAAATGTGCCTATAGTAGCTTTATTTGCAGCACTCATACCAATATTACTTGGATTTATACTTGGTAATCTCGATGAAGATATACGAGAATTTCTTGCACCTGGTACAACATTGTTAATACCTTTCTTTGCTTTTCCTTTAGGAGCTGCATTAAACTTTAACCAAATTATAACTGCTGGATTCCCTGGAGTTATACTAGGTCTTGCTGTAACTCTAATAACAGGTATGGGTGGATATTTTGTAATGAAACTTATACGTGCAGAACATCCAGCAGTAGGTGCAGCTACTGGTACGACAGCAGGTAATGCGGCTGGTACTCCTGAAGCTTTAGCCGCTATTGACCCTACACTTGCTACAATTGCGGCTGTTTCAACAGTACAAGTTGCTGCAGCTATCATTGTTACAGCAATATGCTGTCCAATGCTCGTCTCCTATTTGGATAAAAGAGAAAAAAGAAAAAAAGCTATTTTTAAAACAAATAAAAACATAGAAGTAAACTAATATTTTTAGGAGGTAAAAATATGAATGCAATTATTCATGCAAATGAAAAAGACAATCTAGTTACATGTGTTAGACCTTTAGTTAAAGGTGAAAAAGTTTCAATTGATGGAAAATCTTATATAGTAAATGATAATATTCCTGTTTTTCATAAAATGGCTACAGAAGATGTGAAAAAAGGTGATGTTGTTTATAAATATGGAGAGATTATAGGAATTGCAACAGTTGACATAAAAACTGGTGACTATGTTCATGTACATAATATTGAAAGTACGCGTGGTCGCGGAGATAAAAAATAGGAGGTAATAAAAATGAAATTAATGGGTTATTTAAGAGAAAATGGACAATATGGTATTCGTAATCATATTTTAGTTATTCCAACATCTGTCTGTTCAAGTGAGACAGCTACAAGAGTTGCAGCACTTGTTCCTGGAGCAATAGCTATCCCACACCAACATGGATGTTGTCAAATTGGCTCTGATATAGAGCTTACAGAAAAAACATTGATAGGATTTGGTAAAAACCCTAATGTAGCTGCTGTTTTAGTAGTTGGACTTGGATGTGATGGTATTCAAGCAAAAGATTTAGCATCTGAAATATCTACAACAGGAAAAAAAGTCGACTATGTTGTTATACAGGAATGTGGTGGAACACTAAAAGCAATAGCTAAAGGTGCTGAAATAGCAAGTCAGATGGCTCGTGAAATATCAAAAGAAGTAAGAGTTGAATTTGATATGAGCGAAATTACATTGGCACTTGAATGTGGTGGCTCTGACCCAACAAGTGGAATTGCATCAAACCCTTCAATAGGAATTGCATCAAATCTTCTTATAGATGAGGGTGGCAGTAGTATATTAAGTGAGACTACAGAAGTAATTGGTGCAGAACATTTATTGGCTACTCGCTTTGAAGATGAAAACATGAAAGAAAAATTTCTTAAATTTGTAAATAATGTAGAAAAAAGAGCAATTACTATGGGAGAAGATTTACGTAGTGGTCAACCTACTCCAGGTAATAAAGCTGGTGGATTATCAACAATTGAAGAAAAATCACTTGGCTGTATGTATAAAGCAGGGAACAAACCATTCAAGGGTGCTCTTGAATATGCTGAGATTTTACCTTCAGATAAAAAAGGTTTATATTTTATGGATACTCCAGGTCAAGATATAGATTCTATCACTGGTATGGTTGCAGGTGGTGCACAGATTGTAATCTTCTCAACTGGTAGAGGTACTCCAACAGGAAGCCCAATTTCGCCAGTTATTAAAATTACTGGAAACAGTGATACATACAATAAAATGATAGATAATATCGATATAAATGCAGGTAGGATTATAACAGAGGGCGCTAAAATTAAAGATATAGGTAAAGAAATATTCGATGAAATAGTGGAAGTATGTAATGGTAAACAAACTAAAGCTGAAAGCCTTGGCCATAGAGAATTTGGTATTTACAGAATTGCATCTACTTTCTAGTTTGTAATAAATATAAGGTATTGTTTTATAAATTCAATATTTATACATATACTATAAATTAAAAATCCTTTATAAATGTTTTTTCAACCCCAAAAAGGACTGTATCAAAATAGTTAAAATAATTTTGAAAACAGTTCTTTTTGGTACTATAAAAGTGTAATTGTTTACATCGGAAACGATGATACATTTGCACTTATTTTAATTTATAATATAGGTGTAATTTGTTTGACGAGGTTCTTTTTGGATTAGTAACATCCGGA